>CAILAF010000125.1 GCA_903832075.1 uncultured Chitinophagaceae bacterium | reverse complement strand
TAAAGAAAGAGATTTAAGAGATCTATTCAAACATAATTCAGCCAAACATAATCAATCAATAAAAGATTCATCAGAAAAGAAGCCACAGAAATATTTTTTTTCTTTCATTCCTGCAGCCGGTTATACATTACAAACCGGTTTTGCAGGATTGGTAAGTAGTAATTTAGCGTTTTATAACAGTAATCATATTGATCAAAAAATATCAAATATTACTTCTAGTTTAACTTATTCAGAACACAATCAAACAATACTACCATTTACAGCAGATATTTGGACGAAAGGAAATAAAATAAATTTTATCTCTGATAATAAATACTTGAAATATCCATCCGATGTTTTTGGTTTGGGTGGAAGAAGAATATCTGTAGATTCTAATGCTAATGTTGGATATACTATTAATTTCTCCAGTTTAAAATTTCATCAAACAGTAATGTTTGAAATTGGAAAAGATATGTATGCCGGTATTGGATATTTTTACGATCAATTCTGGAATATTAAAGCATTAGATTCTTTAAAAAGAAATGTAGCAAATCAACTTTCGCTAAAGTTAGGCACCGATGAGTTAGTATCGGGTTTGGCTTTTAGGTTTTTGTATGATTCGAGATTAAATCAAATCAATCCTGAAAATGGAACTTATTTTAATATTCTGTTCAGACCTAATTTTAAAACATTAGGAAGTAATGAGAATTGGAGTTCTTTACAATCGGATGTTAGATTTTATACGAAATTTCCAACCGATTCAAAAAATGTTTGGGCATTTTGGAGTTTTGCTTGGATAACGACCAGCAAGAACACACCACCATATTTGATGTTGCCAAGTACCGGTTGGGATGATCAATACAATACAGGCAGGGGTTATATTCAAGGAAGATTTCGTGGAAGAAACATGATGTATTTGGAAAATGAATATCGTTTTGGAATAACGCAAAATGGTTTATTAGGCGGAGTAGTATTTGCTAATTTTGAATATTTCTCAACCGATTTATCAACTCAGTTCAACGATGTAAAAACGGGATATGGATTTGGCTTGCGAATAAAATTAAATAAATATTCAGCTACGAATCTTTGTATTGATTACGGGTTTGGTCAATATGCTTCGCATGGTTTCTTTGTTAATTTGGGAGAAGTGTTTTAAATTCTTAAAGGTTCCTTTTTTTATTTTTCATTTTCTTGGTGTTCATCATAAAGCTAACTTTATCAAATAAAATAAATTGCTTTATGAAAAATATTTTTTTCTATTTAACTTTTTTTCTTTTTTGTATTACTTCTTGCAAAAATAAACCAACAGAAAAAGTGAATACAGACTCTTCAAACAATAAATGGTGGAAAGAAGCAGTAGTTTATCAAATCTATCCACGCAGTTTTAAAGACAGTGATGGTGATGGGGTTGGAGACTTAAAAGGAATCATTTCTAAATTAGATTATATCAAAAGTTTAGGTATTGATGTTGTTTGGTTAAATCCAATCTTCTCATCACCCAATGATGATAATGGTTATGACATTAGTGATTATCGCGGCATCATGAAAGAGTTTGGAACGATGAATGATTTCGATGCCTTATTAAAAGGCATGCATGAACGCGGAATAAAATTAGTATTGGATTTGGTTGCCAATCACAGCAGCAGTGAACATGAATGGTTTAAAGAATCGCGCAGTTCTCGAACAAACCCATATAGAGATTATTATCATTGGTGGCCCGCAGAAAAAGGAAAGCCTGCACATCGCTGGAGTTTCTTTGATGTGAATGCAGATGCATGGATGTATGATTCTGCAACCAATGCTTATTACTTACATTATTTTTCACGCAAGCAACCTGATTTAAATTGGGAAAACCCAAAAGTGCGTAAAGAAATTTTCGACATGATGAATTTCTGGTTTGATAAAGGTGTTGATGGATTTAGAATGGATGTAATTCCTTTCATTTCTAAAGACACAACATTCCCTGAATTACCAAAAGAATATAATGGAGATATGGTTGCCTATTATGCAAACGGTCCGCATTTGCATGAATATTTAAAAGAAATGAATAAAGAAGTTTTAAGTAAACATAATGTAATGAGTGTTGCAGAAGGTGCCGGCGTTACTGCTGCAACTGCACACAATTTTGTTGATGAGGATAGGAACGAATTAAATATGTTATATCATTTTGAAGGTGTGAGTTATGGTTATGTTGACGGTAAGTTTAAAACGCCCGATCCGAATGGATATAAATTAGTTGGTTTCAAAGAAATTTACAGTAAGTGGGATAGTATCTTTTCAAATAAAGGTTGGGGAACTATATATCTAGGTAATCACGATCAACCACGAATGGTTACACGTTGGGGTAATGATGCACCTGAGTTTAGAGAACCATCTTCTAAAATGCTGACAACATTTTTATTAACCATGCGTGCAACACCTTATTATTATTTTGGTGATGAGTTAGGCATGAGTAATATTAAGTTCGATAAGATCGAAGATTATAATGACATCGAAACAAAGAATCATTATATACTGTTACAAACTCAGAAAGGAGACATAAAGCAATTTTTAGAAGCAGCTAAAATTTCTGCAAGAGATAATGGTCGTACTCCATTTCAATGGGATGCCACTGCCAATGCAGGTTTCACAACAGGTACACCTTGGTTAAAAGTAAATCCTAATTATAAAAATGTAAATGTTGCAGCCGAAGTAGGAAATGTAAATTCCTGTTTAAGTTATTTTAAGAAAGCAGTTCAACTTCGTAAGAATAATAAAGTATTGGTATACGGTAAATATGAATTGTTGGACAAAGAAAATCCGAAAGTGTATGCATATACAAGAGGAGAAGGTGCTGATAAAATATTAGTGGTATTAAATTTCACAAAAGAAAAAATTGATTGGGCATTGCCTGTTGGATTGGCGATAGATAAAACTCCGTTATTGAATAACTATCAAACATTTTCTGCATCTGACGCGATTGAATTACAACCTTATCAAGCTTTGGTTTTGAAAGTAAAATAAAATTTATTGTTTTGAATTGATAAAACAGTCATCAAGAAATTGATGACTGTTTTTATTTATATCAGAGTAATCATCAAATCTTAAAAATCGTAGTTTAAATTGTTTTTTTTATTTGTATAATTATTTTTAAGAAAGATGTGCACGATAAATTAACAATCCGGCTGAATAATATCAGGCAATTGCATTGTTATTTTTTGATAAATAAAATTTCGTGTAGGTTTGTACGACCTCCGAGAGTTGCTCTTAATTAATTTTCCATTTCTCTTTAAGGTCAAAAACAATTTGCTGTAAGTTTTTTGCAGTTGATTCTTGTTGTTGCGTAGTGAACCGAAAGTACAAGTGAGTGACACAACAGTAGTTGATAGTAGTAATACAGTTTAGTATATAAAAAAATAAATCAATCAATCTATAAACAAAAAGTTTATGGCCAAATATATTTTTGTTACTGGTGGTGTAACAAGCAGTTTAGGAAAAGGAATCATTGCCGCAAGTTTAGCCAAACTATTGCAGGCAAGGGGTTTTACGGCTACCATTCAAAAATTTGATCCGTATATTAATGTTGATCCCGGAACATTAAATCCGTACGAACATGGCGAATGTTATGTTACAGAAGATGGTGCTGAAACCGATTTAGATTTAGGTCATTACGAAAGATTTTTAAATACTTATACTTCGCAAGCCAATAATGTTACTACCGGAAGAATTTATCAAACTGTTATAAATAAAGAACGCGCCGGAGATTTTTTAGGAAAAACTGTGCAAGTTGTTCCGCATATTACTGATGAGATTAAAAGAAGAATGCAATTATTGGGAAAAGAAGGGAAGTTTGATATTATCATTACAGAATTAGGTGGAACGGTTGGTGATATTGAAAGTTTACCATTTATTGAAGCTGTTCGTCAATTGCAATGGGAATTGCCGGAAGAAGATGTGGTGGTGGTGCATTTAACTTTAATTCCATATTTACGTGCAGCCAAAGAATTAAAAACAAAACCAACACAGCACAGTGTAAAAATGTTGAGTGAAACCGGTGTGCATCCTGATGTGATTGTTTGCAGAACTGAAGAACCATTGAATAATGATATCAAAAGAAAAATTGCCTTATTCTGTAATGTAAAACAAGATGCTGTTATTGAAGCAATGGATGCATCAACGATTTATGAAGTTCCATTATTGATGTTGCGTGAAAAGTTGGATTTGATTTGTATGAAAAAATTAAACATCACAGAATTTAAAGAACCTGAATTGGAAAAATGGAAAGCGTTTTTAGATAAATTAAAATATCCAAAAAGCAAAGTAACCGTTGGATTGATTGGTAAGTATATTGAATTACAGGATGCGTATAAATCTATACTGGAAAGTTTTATTCATGCCGGTGCAATGAATGAAGTAAAAGTGCAGGTAATAAACATTCACAGCGAATTTATTACCAATGAAAATGTTGCAGAGAAATTAGACGGATTGGATGGATTGCTTGTGGCGCCCGGCTTTGGCCATAGAGGGATTGAAGGAAAAATTATTGCTGTGCAATATGCACGTGAAAATGCATTGCCATTTTTTGGAATTTGTTTAGGTATGCAAATGGCGGTAATTGAATTTGCAAGAAATATTTTAGGATTAAGCAAAGCACATTCAACAGAAATGGATATGAATACGCCTGATCCTGTTATTAATATGATGGAAGAACAAAAGAAAATTAAAATGATGGGTGGCACGATGCGTTTAGGTTCTTATGCATGCGAAATAAAAGAAGGAACATTGGCGCATAAAATTTATCATGATACACATATTACTGAGCGTCATCGCCATCGTTATGAATTTAATAATTCTTATTTAGAACAATTTGAATCAAACGGAATGATTGCCAGCGGAAAAAATAATGAAACCGGATTGGTAGAAATAATTGAATTACCCAATCATCCGTTTTTTATTGGTGTGCAATATCATCCCGAGTTAAAAAGTTCTGTTGAACGGCCCGCACCTTTGTTTGTAAGTTTTATTGAAGCAGCAAAAATGTATAACGAGAAAAAAAGCGGTTCTAAAATTCATTCGGTTCAAGATGCATTGATATAATTTTTTTTATACTCTAATTAAACCTGTAATTTTTTTACAGGTTTTTTATTATAGTTGGTTTTGTTATTCATCAAATAACTTATACTTTCATTCTTACAAAATTCTTTCATATGAAATCATTGCAAATTTTTTGTTTGATCATTGTTTTTTCTTGTTTAAATATTCTTGTTAATGCACAACCGCCGCATGGTTATAAATGGAGTAATGATGGAACAAGTTATTATCAACAAATGAATGGAGAAATTGTGCGCTTCGATCTTCCATCCTTAAATAAAACAGTGATTGCAACAAAAGAAATGCTTATGCCGAAAGGAGAAAATAAATCTATTGGTATTCGTAATTTTTTCTTTTCTGCTGACGGGAAAAAAATATTGATTTATAATAATAGCAAAAAAGTTTGGCGTTATGATACCAAAGGAGATTATTGGGTTTTGAATCTTACAGATAAAAAATTACAAAAACTCGGCAACGGCAAACCTGCATCATCATTGATGTTTGCAAAGTTTTCGCCTGATGGAAATAAAGTGGCTTATGTTTCTCAATACAATATTTATATAGAAGATTTATCAACAGGAAAGATCAATGCATTAACAACAAATGGCACCAGAAAATTAATTAACGGAACATTTGATTGGGTTTATGAAGAAGAATTTTTTTGCAGAGATGGTTTTCGTTGGAGTGCTGATGGAAAAAATATTGCCTATTGGCAAATTGATGCAAAGAATACAAAAGATTATTCGATGCTGAATACAACCGATTCAATTTATCCGAAAGTCATTCCGGTTGAATATCCGGTTGCAGGTGAAGCGCCATCGCCATTTAAAATTGGTGTGGTTGATATTGCAACATCAAAAACAAAATGGATAAATATTCCAACTGATTCTGTTTTACAATCGTATGTGCCGCGCATGGAATGGGCAAATAACAAAGAGCTCATCATTCAACATTTAAACAGAAAACAAAATGTGAGTGATATTATGTTGTGTGATATAAATACTGGCAATTCAAAAGTTATTTATCACGAAGAAGATAAAGCATGGATTGATATTTTGCCTTTATGGGATGAAAAATATTCTTACGGTGGATGGGATTGGTTAAACAACGGTAAAGAATTTTTATGGTCAAGTGAAAAAGATGGATGGCGACATTTATACCGAATTAGTAATGATGGAAAAAATGAAACACTCATTACCAAAGGAAATTATGATGTGATGAAAATTTCTGCAATTGATGAAAAAGCCGGTTATGTTTATTTTGATGCATCGCCTGAAAATGCTACACAAAAATATTTATATCGCACAAAATTAGATGGAAGCAGTAACGCAGAACGCTTATCGCCATTGAATCAGAACGGAACACATGAATATGAAGTTTCGCCAACAGGAAAGTTTGCGCATCATTTGTTTTCGAATTATTATACACCTAATGTTGCTGAATGGGTTTCGTTGCCAAGTCATGATGCCATTGATGGACATAAAGTTTATAATGCAGTTTCATCTGCCGATTCAACAAAATCAAAAATATATTTCTTTAAAATAAAAACAGAAGAAGGAATTGAAATGGATGCATGGATGGTGAAGCCAAATAATTTTGATGCAACAAAAAAATATCCTGTAGTGTTTTATGTTTATACAGAACCCTGGGGGCAAAATGTAAAAGATGAATATGGTACCGCAGAAAATTATTTATATCAGGGCAATATGGCAAATGATGGATACATCTATATTTCTATTGATAACAGAGGAACACCTGTACCTAAAGGAAGAGAATGGCGTAAATGTGTATACAGAAAAATTGGATTGATAAATATTAGAGATCAAGCATTGGCAGCAAAAGAAATTTTAAAATGGAATTTTGTTGATACCTCACGTATTGCAGTGTGGGGTTGGAGTGGCGGTGGTTCTGCAACATTGAATTTAATGTTTCAATATCCTGATATTTATAAAACAGGGATTGCTGTTGCTGCTGTTGGTAATCAAT
>CAILAF010000124.1 GCA_903832075.1 uncultured Chitinophagaceae bacterium | reverse complement strand
GTTAATAGGGTTATTAAGTGCCGGGTCAGTTTATTATTATTTTTTTATTTTGTAATCAGTGCATCATTAATAATCACATCACTTAAATACCCTTTACAGAGCCCTTTTAATATTATTGGGCTACCGGCTTTAGGCAAAGAACTATCAGTGCTAACTATTGTACAAAAAACACCGGAAAAAGGATCGTCACTTTTAAGAGAAATTGTAGTATTTCCCGAAGGAGCTTTTTTAACTTCTCCAACGATACCATTAATTTGTAAAGCTTTATCTAAATATTTTGTATTAGCAATTGCTTCGTTTGTTTGATATTCTTTAACTAAATCCACAGCATTAACAACTATGCACTTCTCATTATCTGCACTTCTATGATGTTTGACAGAATAAATAAAAACATAATAATAAACTGATCCGGCACTTAATAACCCTATTAACAAAATGGATAGAAAAATTTTCGTTTTCATATAAATAATTTGGTTTCTTTTAAAGAATCTTTTTTACTTTTTTTAGCGTAAATACTCTGGCTATATTAAATCCAAAGTGGATACCTCCATCATTCCAAGTATCAGATGTTTCATTTATAAATGCCCTTTCATTAACTGCCTGTGAATTGCTAAAATTAAATTGAAACACATGTCCGCCGGTTTCAATATCAACTCCTATTGATAATGAATTTGTATATCCCGTTAACCCATTGATACGCGCATAATATTCATAAGTCAAATTGATACGTTTTGAAAGTCGTTGCCTTGCGCCGATTCCAATTGAATAATAATCGTTATTTGTTCCAGGTATATTTAAGGTGTTATTATAATGTGTTAACGTAGGCACTAATTGAAATGAAAAATAATCATTTACTTTAGTTGCTATTATAATTTGATGAGTAAAAGAAAATCTATCTGAATAATATCTGGGATTAGTAGGGTCCGCAGAAAGCTCAGTGACCCATTGCATAGAACCAACATAACTTAATGAGATTGGCATATTTACTTTGCCTGTAGATTGACGCAGAATTCTATATTTTATAAATCCATCAAATGTTTTTTGTAATTCACTTCTTCCAATTCCAACCATTAATCGATCAGAAATTCCGTAATCAACACCCATTCGCATTAATGCTGCATCCATTCCCCAAAGACCATAGGCACCATCGGTAATTTTGCTAAAGCGATGATTTATTCTTACATCCAATACACCTTTACCAACATTCTCAATTGAATGACCATTAATAAGGCGAGTTGTTTTGAAAATAGCAGTAACAATATCGGTTTTATTTTTTGCATCATTTTTATTTTGCTCATCTAAATCAGCAAACAAGTCTCCACTAAATTTTTTTGATGTATCAGCCAAAATATTAGGTTTTTTTATACTTGTTTTTTTTGCTTTTTCTACCCCTGATTTTTTAAAGTCTTTGAATGATTCCTCTTGTGCATTCAAATTACTACATAGAAAAAAAGAGAGAAAGAAAATAAATAGTATTCTGTTCTGATTTATACCTTTAATCATCATAAATTATTTATTTAGTTTTATTCGTAAACACAATTAATATTCAAAGAAGCGTACTCACTAATTTTAGATCCGATATAGCTACCGGTTATATAGTCGGTTAATTTAACTTTTAGATTGCCTTTTATTGTAATCTTGCCATTTTCAACTATAAGCGTACCCGGCACGACCACTTTCTGACCCACACCATGAATTGTCAATACCCCTTCGGCTATAATACTATAATTTCCATTTTTATCAAATGATACTGTGGCAATATTGGTAATAGTTCCTCTAAAATCTGCCTTAGGAAATTTGGTACTTTCCATATAATTCTCATTAAAATGATCTTCCATCAATCCATTAGGGAACTTGAATGCTTTAATAAGTGCATTAAAAACAATTTGCCCGGTTTTGTCAACAAATTTTGAATCTACCTGACTATTCACCCCTTTAATATCAACGGTACCTGTAGCATCCAAGCTTATTTGTCCAGTTTTTGTAGAAAATACTTTTTGAGCACTAACTATATTCGTATTTAAGAAAATAGCTATCAGAATAAAGATGATTATTTTTTTCATATTATATTTTTTTAATCATTAATTGTTTTTCTTTCCTTGTGTAATCCACAAATAAAATAAGTCCCGAAATAAACCAGAACTCACTTCTGATGTAGGTACAGCAGCAAGGGTTGATCCCTTTGGCATATTACCAACCGGTGCTAATTTTCCATATATGGAAGTGGCTGCAGTATAAATAGTTGACCATTGTGTCCATGTTGGATGAGTACTTTGATGACAAGTAGCACATTGACTTGAAATTACGGGTAGTATATCATTTTTAAAGCTTACAGTATACACACCTGCAGTTATTGTTAAAGAATATGTGGTAGTTGCATTTCCTGCACTATTGGTAGCCTTTGCATTTATTGTATAAGTGCCCGCAGCAACAGTTGAAGCCCAACTTATGACGCCTGTAGAAGAATTTATAGTAACACCTGCTGGAGGACTAGTTAAAGAATAGGTAATGGTACCTCCACCAGTATTAATTAAAGGTGCTAATGAGCTTCCAGCAGTTCCATTAGAAATTGTAGTAGAAGCAGGAGAATAACTATATCCTGAAGGAGCTACAACAGCAGCTCCAATAGCATCGACCTGTAATAAAAAATTAGAAGTGTCATACAATGATTTGATATTAGTAGCAATAACACTAAAATTATAAGTCCCGACAACAACAGTTGCAGCCCAACTTACAATACCGGAAGTATCTACTGTTACACCGGTAGGTGCATTTACCAGCTTATAGGTAACGGAACCGCCTGCAGTATTGACAATAACAGGAGTGCCTGTATTACCGGTTGTACCCACAGTAATAGTTGCACTTGAAATTGCATAAGTAACGGTAAATGTATTACTCGCTGTTGGGGGCGGAGTTACGGGAGTTAATAACTGGCTTTTATCATAATAACATCCAACGAAAAAAGCTGTTAGTATAATCCCTAAAATTATTTTTTTCATATATCTATATTTAACGTTTACGATTCTTAGTATTGTTGTTTAATCCGGTTTT
>CAILAF010000123.1 GCA_903832075.1 uncultured Chitinophagaceae bacterium | reverse complement strand
CCGATCTATGCTGCACATTCATCTTCCAATATTCCATTTACTAATTCTGTTTTGGGATGAAAAGGCCAATTGTCTTTTACAATATGTTTAAATCCATTTTTTTCATCACTTGCACCATAAACAATTCTTCCAATCTTTCCCCAATACATGGCACCGCAACACATTAGGCATGGTTCCAACGTTACATATAAAGTTGCATCGGTTAAATATTTTGAACCTAAAAAATTAAATGCAGAAGTAAGTGCTAATATCTCTGCGTGTGCAGTTGAATCATTTAATAATTCAACTTGATTATGTGCTCGTGAAATTATTTTTTGATTAATTACCACAATAGCACCAACCGGCACTTCATCATTTGCAAATGCTTCCTCAGCTTCTTTTAAAGCCTGCCGCATAAAATATTCGTCATTTAACAACATATTGCTGCTAAGTTATTTTGAATTGTTTATTTTTAATGATAAAATTTTTTTATGAAAAAATTTTTCATGATTCTATTCATTGTTTGTTTTTCAACAATGAATATAAAAGCGCAAACTAAATTACCTGATACAAAAACAATTGTTGCAGAAGCTTGTAAAGAAGCAGCCAAACAAAATAAAAAAGCATTTATCATTTTTCATGCATCATGGTGTGGTTGGTGTCATAAAATGGATAGTAGTATGAACGATGCTTCCTGTAAAAATTTCTTTGATAAAAATTATGTAATTAAACATGTTACTGTTTACGAACAAAAAGATAAAGCCAATCTTAATAATCCCGGCGGAGAAGAATTTTTAAAACAATATCATGCAGATAAACAAGGCATACCTGCATGGTTTATTTTTGATACGGATGGAAAATTATTAGCCGATGCACAAATAAGACCTGATGGCGCAGGTTTAAACACCGAAGGAAAAAGTGTAGGTTGCCCTGCTGAAAAAGAAGAAGTATCACATTTTATTAAAGTGTTGAAACAAACAGCTACTTTAACTGATGCACAAGCAAATGCAATAACAGCAAGGTTTTCAAAGAATGATGTCACACATCATTAATAACGAATTACAATTTCTTAATCATAATATTTCTAAACCAAACATCATTGCCATGATCTTGTAAAGCAATCTTTCCTTTGGAGAATGTTCCAAAGTTTGGCATGTTTTTAAATTTACTTCCAGCAATTAATTGTTTCCAATTATCATCCCACAATGTTGTTGATACAACTGTTGTTCCATTTAATTTTAATTCTAATTTTCCTTTATTACAAATAATTTCAACTTCATTCCATTCACCAACAGCTTTAACTGTTTCTGTACTGCATGCAATTAAATCATATAAATCACCGGCTCTGTGTTTGTGAATTTTTCCATCATCATGTCCATCGTTATCTAATATCTGCATTTCCATTCCGGTTCTCCAACTTTCATCATACGTTGGAACTTCTTCATGCACGTTAAAAATTATTCCGCTATTACCATTCTTAGAAATTTTCCATTCTAATTTCAAATCATAATTTTCAAATTCATCATTGGTAACTAAATCGCCGCCACCATCAGATTGATAATTTTTTTTAGCAGTAGCATCTAAATGAATGGTTCCATCATCTACCTTCCAAGCCTTGCCTGGTGCGGATTTACCATAACTATGCCAACCATTCAATGATTTTCCGTCAAATAATTTTATCCAACCTTTTTCTTTTTGAGCAAAAGAAAAAACAGAAAACATTGATAAAGCAAAGGCAATTGTTAGCGTGCGCATGATGGATTTATTTTTTGAGTAATAAAATATATTTTATGATTTGTTCAGCATCTTCTCTTGATAAATTTGGATGCGGTGCCATTGGAACCTGACCCCAAACACCGGTACCGCCTTTAATTACTTTATCAGTTAACATACTTATATCAGCTGATGTATATTTATTAGCAACATCTTTATAAGCAGGCCCAACTAATTTTTCAGAAACTTTATGACAACCCAAACAATCTGATTTTACAATCAATGCCAAACCTTTTTTGTAATCGGGATTTGAACTGAGATCGGTTGTTGATGTTTCTTTTTTTTCTTCTGTTTTATTATCGCCACATGCGATAATGAATGATAACATTAATGAAGCGATCAAATACTTTTTCATTTTTATTATTTGTTTTTTGTGGGGCAATAAAATTAAGATTCAATTCCTAATATTTGTTGATTAAATTTTTCATTTGTATTTGTTCCTGCAAAATCATCAAATGCTTTTTCTGTTACTTTAATGATATGATTTGAAATAAATACCGCACCTTCTTTTGCACCATCTTCCGAATTTTTTATACAACATTCCCATTCTAACACAGCCCAACCTTGATAATTGTATTGCGATAATTTTGCAAAGATTGATTTAAAATCTACTTGTCCATCACCCAAAGAACGAAAACGACCTGCACGATCAATCCAATTTTGATAACCGCCATACACTCCTTGTTTACCTGTTGCATTAAACTCTGCGTCTTTTACATGAAATGCTTTAATGCGTTGATGATAATGATCAATGTAAGTTTTATAATCTAAACATTGCAAAACAAAATGTGATGGATCGTATAACAAACAAGCACGTGCATGTTGATTAACTTTTTCTAAAAACATTTCATAAGTAACACCATCATGCAAATCTTCTCCGGGATGAATTTCGTAACACACATCAACACCACATTCATCAAAATAATTTAAGATTGGCAACCATCTTTTGGCTAATTCTGTAAATCCTGTTTCCACTAATCCGGACGGACGTTGTGGCCATGGATAAACCGTATGCCACATTAATGCACCGCTGAAAGTAGCATGTGCATTGAGCCCTAAGTGTTGTGATGCTTTTGCTGCATATTGTAATTGTTGTACGGCCCATTCTGTTCTTGCTTTATTATTACCTTTTACTTTTTCAGGAGCAAAGCCATCAAACAATAAATCATACGCAGGATTAACTGCAACTAATTGTCCTTGTAAATGCGTTGATAATTCTGTTATTTCCAATCCAGCTTCTTTCACTATTCCTTTAATTTCATCAGCATAAGTTTTGCTTTCTGCTGCTTTTTGAAGATCGATACAACGCGGATCCCAAGTCGGTATCTGCACACCTTTATAACCTAAAGATGCAGCCCATTTGCAGATATCTTTTAAATTATTGTAAGGAGAAACATCACCCATAAACTGTGCTAAAAAAATAGCAGGACCTTTAATTGTTGTCATAAAATATTTTTTGTTTCACGCAGAGGAAAAGAGTATCAGAGAAAAATTTTTTGATACCGGCTTTTGTTTTTCATGGCATCATCGTTGCGTCGCACTCTTCAACACCTGCACATTTTTTATCAACTAATTTCAAATTATAAATTTAGTCCACTTCAATTCACTTTTCGATGATGCAACAACATTATCAATAAACGCCATTCCTCTTATGCCATCTGCAACAGAAGGAAAATCTAAATTTTCTTTTGTTGGTTCTGTGCCATCAATTTTTGCAGATAATGTAAGTGCAAAATTTCTATAAATATTTCCAAACGCTTCGAGATAACCTTCAGGATGTCCGCCCGGTGTTCTGCAATTACTCGTTGCATAACTTGATAAACGATCTCCATAATTTCCACCGGCTCTTAATATTTGTGTTGGTGCATCCAACCATTTTACTAATAAAGTATTGGGTTCGTGTTGTGCCCATTCAATACCACCTTTTTCTCCATACACTCTAATCTTCAAAGCATTTTCTTCACCGGCTGCAACCTGCGATGCCATTAATACTCCGGCTGCACCGTTATTAAATTTTAATAATACATTTCCATCATCATCCAATGCTCGTCCTTCTACCATAATATTTAAATCAGCACATAATTCTGTAATCTGTAAACCGGTAATATATTCTGCTAAATGTGCTGCATGTGTTCCAATATCTCCCATCGATCCACTCTTACCACTTTTCTTAGGATCCGTTCTCCATGCAGCTTGTGCATTGCCTTCGCGTTCACTTAATTTACTTAACCATCCTTGCGGATATTCAACCCAAACTTTTCTGATCTTTCCTAACACACCATCATTAAACATTGCTTTAGCTTGCTTAACCATTGGATAACCGGAATAAGTATGTGTTAAGCAAAGTAATAAACCTGTTTCATCAACTTTTTGTTTTAATTGTTTTGCTTCGTCTAAACTAAATGCAATAGGCTTTTCAATCACCACATTAAATCCATATTCTAATGCCATCATTGCAGGAGCAAAATGTGCGAAGTTGGGAGTAACAATTGTTACAAAATCAATTCTTTTATCTGCAGGTAATTCACTTTCTTTTTTAATCATCTCTTCATAGGTCAAATAAATTCTTTCTTCATTTAAAAATAATGTACGACCAGAATCAACAGCTATATCAGGAACAATACTTAATGCGCCGCAACATAATTCTATCAAACCATCCATATTTGCAGCGATGCGATGTATGGCACCAATGAAAGCATCTTTACCGCCGCCTATCATGCCATATCTTAATTTTCTTTTCATTTGACAAAATTCATTTAGGTTTTAAAGATCGTAATAATTATAGACTGAAGAAATGAATTTTTTCTTTCGCAAACGTTTGAAATAAAAATTAATTTGATATTCATCAAAAACCATAAATGAAAATTGTTTTTTGAAAATAAAAAATTACATTTATTTTTCTTTTCAAGAAGATATTACTTCTAATTTAACGATTATGCCAACTTACATTCAACGAAACAAACTTTTTGTAGCCAGTTGTCTCGCATTATTAGTCACTTCACTTTCTTTTGGGATCAGAGCAGGCGTTTTAAATCAACAAGGAATTGATTTTCATTTAAATGCTTCTCAATTGGGAACCATTGCTGCCACTGCATTCTGGGGTTTTCCGTTAGCAGTTGTAATTGGTGGCATTGTGGTAGATATTATTGGAATGAAGAAATTATTAGTCATGGCTTTTGTATTTCATTTGGCAGGAATTCTGTTAACCATTTTTGCAAATGGTTATTGGAGTTTATTTATATCAACTTTATTAATTGGTATTGCCAATGGTACAGTGGAAGCAGCATGTAATCCTTTGGTAACAGCTTTATTTCCTGATAATAAAACAACGAAGCTCAATCATTTTCATTTATGGTTTCCCGGAGGAATTGTAATTGGTACTTTAATTGTTTATTTGTTTAATAAAATAGGATTGAATATTCAGGTACAAGTTGGTGTAATGTTAATACCGGCATTATTGTATGGTTATTTATTTTCTAAATTAGAATTTCCTGCAACAGAACGAGTGTCGAGTGGTGTATCAACAAAAGATATGTATACATCTCTTTTGAATCCATTATTTTTCTTTATGATCATTTGCATGTTCGGAACTGCCATAACAGAATTGTTTACAGGACAATGGATTGATGTGCTATTAAAAAATGTGAGCGATAATGCAATTCTATTATTAACAATAGAAACTGGTATAATGGTTGTTGGCAGAGGGTTTGCCGGACCTGTTGTTCATAAATTTTCCCCCCAAGGTGTATTGTTGATATCTACAATTTTAGCATCATTGGGATTGTATTTACTTGGTCATACCAATGGTAATATGTTATTTGTTGGTGCAATAATTTTTGGAATGGGCGT
>CAILAF010000122.1 GCA_903832075.1 uncultured Chitinophagaceae bacterium | reverse complement strand
CCTATCCTGGTATCAATTGGATGGCACAAAAAGGATTTGAAAATGCAGTTTCAAGAAAAGACATAACAGGAAATGTTGCAAAGCTATTACTTGGTAATCCTTTTGCTTTTCCGGATGCATGGCATTCGGTTGCCTACTTTTCATCCTTCTTTGTTTTGGTTCCCGCAATTTTGATTATTATGCTGATTGCAAATGAATATACTTATAAAACACATCGACAAAACATTATTGACGGATGGAGCAGAAATCAATTCATTGCAGCAAAACTGATTGATGTATTTATTATAAGTTTAGTGGCAACAATATCTTATACTATCGTTGCAGCGGTTTTTGGTTTCACTTATTCCGATAGCATTAATGTAATAAGATGGGATGAAGAATTACAATACATTCCTTTATTCTTTTTGCAAACCTTTGCACAATTATCTATTGCCGCATTGTTAGGATTCTTGCTGCGTAAGGCTTTCATTGCGTTAGGAATTTTCTTTTTTTATTATTTAATTATTGAACCGATTATTAAAGTTTATTTAAGAATAAAAGAAATTAGTGTAAGAGAATTTCTGCCATTCGAAATTTCCAATCGCATTATTCCGTTTTTAAATTTTATGGGAAGAGTAAATAAAGATGCAAATGAAGCTTACAAAAAATCGCTTACTGAAATAAATTTGCATGTTGTTTATACCATCATTTTTACTTCTTTAATATGGTGGTTATGTTATTATCTCAACAAAAAAAGAGATCTATAAAATTATTTTTTCAATAATTGATACAATGCCTTTTCAATATTTGGATATAAAAAAACATATCCGGCTTTTTCTATTTTAGTTGAATTAACGTTTGCACTTTTTAAAACTTCAATACTCATTTCACCTAAAATTATTTTTAATAAAAAAGATGGAACATGCATTGGAATGAAAAATTTTCCTTTCATTATTTTAGCAAGCGTCAATGTTAATGTTTTATTAGAAACCGGATTGGATGCAACTGCATTATACACTCCATTCATTTCTTCATGCTCAATTGCATGAATAAAAATTTTGCAAAGATCCTCAATATGAATCCAACTTATTATTTGCTTACCGTTTCCCAATATCGCTGCAATGCCCATCTGTATTGGCTTTCGAAACTCTGCCAATGCTCCGCCATCAGCACTTAATACAATACCAACTCTTAATTTCACTAATCTTTTATTCAATGATTCAACAGACGTAATACTTTCTTCCCAAAGTTTACAAGTCGTTCCTAAAAATTCTGTATCAGCTTTTGCATCTTCATTAAAACCATGTTGCAAACTATCTTTTGTATCGGCACCATACCAACCAATTGCCGAAGTACTAATAATTGCTTTTACATGATTAGGAATTTCCCTCAATGCTTTTACTATTAAAGCGCTGCTTTGTGTGCGACTGTCAACAATTTCTTTTTTTCTTTTTGCTGTCCATCTTTTCTCTGCAACACTTGCTCCGGCTAAGTGAATAATATAATCTGCTTTTGTAATGGCATCGGCATCGATGGTTTGATTTTCTATATTCCATTCAGCATAAGAAAGAGAT
>CAILAF010000121.1 GCA_903832075.1 uncultured Chitinophagaceae bacterium | reverse complement strand
ATAAATCCATTATATTTTTTAGCTAAGGCAATAGCAATCTTTAACCTTCTCTGGGGTATCGATGAGCCTACAGGAAGTAAAATAGATCTGATAGGATGTGTAAGACAGTTGGGTTTTACAGCCATCACTATACAAGAAGATTGATTGGCAATTTTATTGATATTTACTTTTCTTAAAGGATATGATATACTTTCATTCTCACTTTTGCTATATAGTAATAAATCAATTTGATGTTTTTCGATATATTGAATAAGAGAGTTTGAGATATTGGCATGAGGTAATTTATTAACAACTACTTTAACGTTTTGAAGAAGATGTTCAATTTCTTCTTTAATAAAAACTGCATCCAATGCAGCTTTTTTTTGCAGCATCATTTTAGTATTCCCAGTAAATAAATTTGTTATAGTTTGAACACCGTTTTGATAGTTACAATATATCAAATGAACAATATTTTCTTCATTCTCATCAGTCCATTCAAGAACTTTTTTAATAGCTACAAAACTATCAATGCCATCTCCAATAAGGATCAATATTCTTTTAAAACTAAGCATGTAATTGTTATTGAGAGAACAGATTATTTTGAAAAAAAATTGAACATCTTTGTTTTATTAGGAGAAGGAAAGCCATCCATTTTATGAATGGCTTTTCACATCTCCGATTTGCACTATAACTGTTATTTTTTCTGTAACAATTTAAAAAACTGATCTAATTGTGGAAGTATAATAATTCTTGTTCTTCTGTTTGCTGCTCTACCTTCAATAGTTTCGTTAGATGCAACGGGAAGGTATTCTCCACGCCCTGCCACTGTAATATGTTTAGGATCTAAATGATAAGTGAATTGAAGTATTCTTGTAACTGCTGTTGCGCGTTTTGTACTTAAATCCCAATTATCCAATAATAAACCTCTTTTAAATGGTTTGGAATCTGTATTTCCTTCTACCAAAAATTCAAGATCGGGATGAGCATTAAGCACTCTGGCAACTTTCCCTAAAACTTCTTTAGCTCTCGGTGTTACATCATAACTACCACTATTGAAAAGAAGTTTATCTGAAATATCTATATATACTACATCTTTTTCAACTTTAATATTTATGTCTTGATCATTTATATCACTTAATGCGCTTTTCAAATTATTGACAAGTATGTTATTCAGTGAATCTTTAAATGCCATTGACCTTTTCAAGTCATTTATATACAAATCTTTTATTCCTAAATTATCTAATGACTGCTTAATGCTTTCAGATTGAGTTGCAGTAATAACAGATAGGTCTTTTAAACGGTCTAATGCAATGTTGCTATTTTCTTTTAAAAAGTCAATTTGTCTTTTAAGATCCTTGATCTTGGATTCATAATCAGCTTGTTCTTTAGAAAAATCTTTTGTTTCAACAGTTTTATTAGCAAGGCTTCCCTGACAAGCACGTAATTTATTTTGTTCTGCCAAATAAGCTGAATCAAGTTCTTTATATTTTGCTTTTTGAGAAGCTAATTCTTTTCTACTGGCACAAGAGACCATAAAGGTCATCGACAATAATAGTACTATTGCATAATGCATCTTTTTCATACTGATTGAGGTTATTTTAAATGGTTAAAATTTTTTATCAATTTATTTTTAATAATGCTATTTTATTTTTTATGCTGCTATCAATTCTTTTTTGAAGCGAGAAATATTTTTGTTCATAAAATATTTCTAAATAAAGCAATGAGTCCTTTTCAATTTCTAATGTAATATTCTGTTCTTCTAATTTTTTAATCTTTT
>CAILAF010000120.1 GCA_903832075.1 uncultured Chitinophagaceae bacterium | reverse complement strand
TGCCAAGCTTCACTATAACCATCTCCTTCAAATAATACTTTTTTACTATCAACAATATACTTTTGAATAACTTGCATAATTGCAATTTCTTTTTTCTCGCCTTTTGCAATTACTGCATCAACTTCAGCTTTAAAAGTTTTTAAAGTTTCTGCCATTGCAACATTTAATACAGTCATAGGGCTTGCACAATTTGCTGTAGAACCTACTGCTCTAAATTCAAATTTATTTCCTGTAAATGCAAAAGGAGAAGTTCTGTTTCTATCTGTATTGTCTAATAATAATTCAGGAATAGAACGATGAATATCCAATTTCAAAATGGCTTCATCTTGTTCATCAAATTTACCACCCACTCTTGATTCAACTTCATCCAATACTTTATATAAATATTTGCCAACAAAAACTGAAATGATTGCCGGTGGTGCTTCATTGGCACCTAAACGATGATCATTTGGGGCAGAAGCAATAGATGCTCTTAATAAATCAGCATAATCATGAACAGCTTTAATGGTGTTTACAAAAAAAGTAAGGAACATTAAATTTGTTTTTGGTGTTTTGCCGGGGGATAACAAGTTTACACCTGTATCTGTTGCCATACTCCAGTTATTGTGTTTACCGCTACCATTAATTCCTGCAAATGGTTTCTCATGAACAAGGACACGTAGTTTATGACGACGTGCTACGCGATCCATAATATCCATTAATAAAGAATTATGATCAACTGCAACACTTACTTCTTCAAATATTGGTGCTACTTCAAATTGTGAAGGTGCTACTTCATTATGACGAGTTTTAAGTGGAATGCCTAATTTATAACATTCAGTTTCAAAATCTCTCATGAAAGCATATACTCTTTCAGGAATGGATCCAAAATAATGATCTTCCAATTGTTGTCCTTTTGCAGGTGCAGCACCAAATACGGTTCTGCCGCATTGAACTAAATCAGGACGGGCATTCGCCAATGCTTCATCAATCACAAAATATTCTTGCTCCCATCCTAATGTGGCTGTTACTTTAGTTACATTCTTATCAAAATAATTACATACTGGAACAGCAGCTTCATTTAATGCTTCCAATGCTTTTAATAATGGAGCTTTATAATCTAAACTTTCACCTGTATATGAAATAAAAATGGTTGGAATGCATAAAGTTTTGCCCTGACCAATTTCCATAATAAATACGGGAGAAGAAGGGTCCCATGCTGTGTAACCTCTTGCTTCAAAAGTTGCACGCAAACCACCGCTTGGAAATGAAGATGCATCCGGTTCTTGTTGTATTAATGCAGCACCATCAAATTCTTCAATGGCAGTCCCATCACTCTTTAGTGTAAAAAAAGAGTCATGCTTTTCGGCAGTGGTTCCGGTTAATGGTTGAAACCAATGCGTAAAATGGGTAACACCTTTTGCTTCTGCCCATGCACGAATACCATTGGCTATTTGCCCGGCAACCGAGCGATCAATTTTTTTACCACCTTTAATACTGCCTGTTAAACTTTTATACGCTTCATCACTTAAAAATTCACGGGCAGTTTTTGTTGTAAAAACATTTTCGCCAAATATGGCAGTTATTTTAGCGGCTTTAGTACCACTCGCTTCATTAGAATCATTGGAGAGATTACTAATTGCTTCGAATCTTAAAGACATAATTATTTAATTTAGGACTTCAAAGGAAAGGGAATTGAAATAAAAATCCAAGTTTTATTACTATAAAATATAAAATTGTGTTGAAATTGTGAAAAATGATAAATATATTTTTTATTATAATTTGAAGATTGGTGACTGATATTGAAAATTATATGCCCATTGAGGTTGTAAACTATTTTGAAACCATATCTGTTTTAGTTTTTACTTTCATCATTCATCATTTAAAATTTATTATTGTTTCTATCCTACCTGCTTCTGAGATAGTCCACTAATTAGTGGACTATCTCAGAAGGAAACCATAATCTATGGTTGCTCAGGTATATAAATTATAAATGTTTGAAAGATAATTAAAGCCTTTTTCTATATCGCTCTTATGGAGCTCCATTGCTATTTGTATAAACATTCACTATTAATATATTGCTCTTGACGTAGCAAATAATGAGTAGATATGAAATATAAATTCACATAACATTTATAACTTCATATTGGCTCATCGGTTCTCGTCCTTAACTTCGCTGAGTTATGAATATCACAGCACAAACTGCCCAAGAACTTCGCTTAACAGAAGAAGAATTTGAAGTCATCAAACAGAAACTCGGTCGTACGCCCAATTTCACGGAGCTATGCACTTTCAGTGCTATGTGGAGTGAGCATTGCAGTTATAAAAATTCAATCAAGTGGTTGAAGACTTTGCCTCGTGATGGTGGCAGAATGTTAGTGGCAGCAGGTGAAGAGAATGCAGGATTAATGGATATGGGCAATGGTTTTGGCGTGGTGTTTAAAATTGAATCGCATAATCATCCATCAGCCATCGAACCTTTCCAGGGAGCTGCAACGGGTGTTGGCGGAATTCAGCGTGATATTTTTACAATGGGTGCTCGTCCTAT
>CAILAF010000119.1 GCA_903832075.1 uncultured Chitinophagaceae bacterium | reverse complement strand
GACTAGTTTTTTTAATTCATCTTTACTTGCAAATTCAACATCTTCTTCTGCAAAATCTAATTCCAATTCGATGAGTGATGCGAAGTTGATCAACTTTTCTTTTAATGCATTGATCTGTTGAGAAAATCCTCCGCGCATTTGATTCATGGCGGCTTTATGAGTTTCCGAACTATCAGAAGCAATTAAATCGGCAACAGCTTCGGCTTGCGAAAGATCTAATTTTTTATTTAAAAAAGCACGCATGGTAAACTCTCCGGGTTTTGCCAATCGTGCTTTATGTTTAATTAATAATTCTAAAATCTGTTGTTGAATAAATGGTGAACCATGGCAACTTATTTCCACAGAATTTTCTCCTGTATACGATTTTGGTGAAACAAAAATCGTTGCTAATACTTCGTCTAAAATTGTTTGTTCATATACTATTTTCCCAAAATGAACGGTATGCGTTCTTTCGTTTTCAAGATCTTTTCCGGCAAAAATTTGATTGACAATGGTAATTGCATTCTTCCCGCTCACACGAATCACACCAATAGCTGCAACACCTCCTGAAGTAGCTAAAGCACAAATGGTATCCTCTAAATCTGTTCGTAAATAATTGCTCATTAGCGTGCGAAGTTAAGTATTCACAGCAAAGAGAAATAATTAACATTTTAATTTTTGTTATTTCTTATTCAAACAAGGGAAAATATATATTTGCTCCCATGAAAAAATCACCTCTTACGGTATTATTTGTTACCATTTTTATCGACTTATTAGGCTTCGGATTAATCATTCCTATACTTCCAACATTTTCAAAAGAACTTGGTGCAACTGATTTTGAAACCGGTTTATTGGCAAGTGCTTATTCGCTGATGACTTTTTTATTCGCCCCACTATGGGGAACGTTAAGCGATCGAATAGGACGTAGACCTGTTATCCTTTTTAGCATAACCATTACAGGGTTAGCTTATTTATTATTTGCTCATTCAAACACCTTGCTTTTAGTTTTGTTATCTCGAATTCTTGCCGGAATTGGTTCTGCAAATATTTCGGCAGCGCAAGCTTATATCGCTGATATTACTACTCCTGAAAATCGCGCAAAAAATATGGGAATGATTGGTGCTGCATTTGGTTTAGGTTTTATTTTCGGTCCTCCAGTTGGTGGATTTTTAAAAGGAAGTTATGGAATTGATATGGTTGGATATGTTGCTGCATCATTCAGTTTAATCAATTTAATTATGGCTTATTTTTCTTTACCTGAATCACTAAAAGAAAAAAATAAATTGAAAAAATTTACTTTCCGACCAATAGGAAATCTCTTACGAGAGCTTAAAAAACCTATCATCAGCGAACTATTTACCATCAATTTTATTTTCATAGCTTCATTCAGTATGATGCAAATGACAGGTGCTTTATTATGGAGAGAACAATACGGACTTGATGTTAAACAAATAGGTTACATGTTTATGTATATCGGTATTTTAGGAGCAATTGTTCAAGGAGGATTGGTGGGTAAGTTGAACACAACATTTGGAGAGAAAAAGTTATTGGTATTTGGAAATGTGTTTATGGCATTAGGATTAATATTGCTTCCTTATGCTCCAAAAGAATTTTTTATACTGGTTAACATGATTGCTTTGGCTTGTATTGCAATAGCTAATGGGTGTTTGTCTCCCAGTATTACATCATTACTTTCGCAAGTTGCTGACAAAAAAGAGCAAGGACAAGTATTAGGTTTAAATCAATCTTTTGGTTCGTTGGCAAGAGTTGTTGGTCCAGCGATAGGAGGATTATTGTATGGATTAAATTTCCATTCACCTTATATCATGGGAGCCTTTTTAATGGTGATAGCTCTGCTACTTTCAAATGTTTTGGTGAATCAAAAATTGAAAATCAAATCATAGTTTAATTAGTTATTACTAACAACTATTGTTAATCGCAACTAATTTAAAAATTTCAAATAACTCATGAGTAAACTACTCCGTGGTTTAAATTTACGTCAGGCTGTTGCCATTAATATGATTGATATGGTGGGCATTGGACCATTCATAACCATTCCATATATTATTGGTGCGATGAGTGGACCTCAATGTATTTTGGCTTGGTTGCTTGGCTCGTTACTTTCATTTATGGATGGATTTGTATGGGCTGAATTGGGAGCAAAATGGCCAGAAGCGGGAGGAAGCTATGTTTTTTTACAACAATTGTTTGGAAAAGAAAAATGGGGAAGATTGCTTTCATTTTTATACATCTGGCAAACAACTTTTCAAGCGCCACTGGTAATCGCATCTGGTGCAATTGGATTTGCGCAATACCTTACCTATTTAATTCCACTCGATTCGATGATGCAAAAAATGGTATCAGGAGGTTTGGTAATTTTTATAACGATTTTACTTTTTAGAAAAATAAACAGCATTGGAAAGATTTCAGTTGTGATGGGAATTATTGTTATTGGAACAATGCTCTGGTTAATATTCAGCGGCCTTTCACATCTTGATATACAGATGGCTTTTACGTTTAATAAAGAAGCTTTTGATTTCAGATATTTAATTGATTCATTTGG
>CAILAF010000118.1 GCA_903832075.1 uncultured Chitinophagaceae bacterium | reverse complement strand
ATGTTGCAATGCAAATTGCTGCCATGAATCCGTTAGCTGTTGATGCAGAAAGTATTCCTGCTGCTATCATTGAAAGAGAAAGAGCTATTGTTGTTGAAACAATGAAAGCCGATCCTAAAATGGTTGGTAAACCAGATCAAATGATTGCAAAAATTGCCGAAGGAAAGTTAAATGCATTCTTTAAAGAACAAACTTTATTGGCTCAACCTTTTGTAAAAGACGGCAGCAAATCCGTTGCTGATTATTTAAAAAGCGTAAATGCAGCATTGAAAGTCATAGAATTTAAAAGAGTAGCTTTAGGATAAAATATCATTCAATAAAAAAATAAAAGGAAACATTTTACCGTGTTTCCTTTTTTCGTTTTGGTGCATCATCAAAAATTCAGGTTATTTGCAAACGAAATAAAACATTATCCATGCTTCCAAAATATAAACGCGTTCTTCTTAAATTATCCGGTGAAGCTCTATTGGGCAACCAAAAAAATGGTGATCCATTCGATCCAAAAATTATTGAACAATATGCACACGATATTAAATTGATAACAGACTTGGGAGTGCAGGTTGCAATAGTAATTGGTGGCGGAAATATTTATCGTGGTATGAATGAAGCTGAGAGCGGCATTGAACGAGCGCATGGCGATTATATGGGAATGTTAGCAACTGTAATCAATGCAATGGCCATGCAGGCAATGTTAGAAAGAATCGGTGTTTATACTCGTTTGCAAAGCGCCATTAATATGGAACAGGTTGCAGAGCCTTATATTCGTCGTAAGGCATTGCGGCATTTAGAAAAAGGTCGCGTTGTTATTTTCGGTGCAGGGACAGGAAATCCATATTTTACAACTGATACAGCAGGAAGCTTGCGTGCAATTGAAATGAAAGCAGATGTTATTTTAAAAGGAACAAGAGTAGATGGAATTTATAATACCGATCCGGAGAAAGACCCTGCAGCCAAACGTTTTGAGAAGTTGAGCTTTGAAGAATGTATCACTAAAAATTTACGTGTGATGGATATGACAGCATTTACTTTGTGTATGGAAAATAAATTGCCCATTATTGTTTTTGATATGAACAGGCCTGGTAATTTATTGCAGGTAGTTGAAGGTATGAATGTAGGAACATTGGTTAGTTAGTTTATCCGTTGATGTAAAATATTTCTTCTTTATATTCTGCTTGGTAACTTCAAATTTATTATGAAGAAAATAATCATTCCTTTATTGTTGTTTGTACAAACATTTTCAAATGCACAACAACGGTTATCTTTAAATGATGCAGTTAGCACAGCATTAAAAAATTATTTAGGCATTCGCATTGCAAAGAACAATGTAACCATAGCAACCATCAATAACGATTATGGTATTGCAGGAGGATTGCCATCTGTTCTATTAACAGGATCGGATAATGAGCAATCGTTAAATCTTAATCAAACATTAAATGGTGGCACAAAAATTCAGAGAACAGGTGCAACCAGCAATGCCGCTGCTGTTGGAGTTGGAGCTGGTGTTTTAGTATATAATGGCGGTAAAGTAATTGCAGAAAAAAAACGATTAGAAAATGTTCAGTCTGTTAATGAGTATCAATTAACTTCTCGAGGATTAACCTTAGCGAGCAATGTAATGTTAAAATATTATGATATTGTTCGTCAACAGAGTTATGCTAAAACATTAGAAAAATCAATTGATGTTTCCAAACAAAAATTATCCATCATTCAAACACAAAGAGAAATTGGCGTTGCTAATAATGCCGATCTTTTTCAGGCACAATTAGATTTGAATGCGCAACTGCAATCTTTAGAAGCACAACAATTAATCATTGATCAAGATAAAACCGATCTGCTTACATTATTAACTTTAAAAACCGATTCATCAGTTGTTATTAGTGATACTATTTTAGTTGATCAATCGATAAAACTGGATTCTATTTTAAATCATCTTGAAATCAATCCTGATATTATTGCAGCAGAAAAACAAATTCGCATTAATGAATTATTAGAAACAGAAACATTGGCTCAACGTTATCCATCTGTATCCGCAACTACCGGTTATAATTATAATCGTTCAGAAAATTCTGCAGGCAGTGTTTTATTCAATCAAAATTATGGTCCGTATTTAGGATTTAATTTTTCGTTACCCATCTTTAATGGCGGCATATATAAAAAGCAATCACAAATAGCAACGCTTACTACCGGTAACTCAAAATTGTTGCGAGACACGTTGGTATTATCATACAATTCAATCGCTGTAAAAAACTGGCAAGCATATAAAAGTAATTTGCAACAATTAGTAACGCAACAAAAAAATTACGATCTATCCTTACAATTGTTAGATTTAATTATGCAAAAATTTCAATTACGCCAAGCAACGATTATTGATGTAAAGCAAGCACAGCAAACATTTGAGAATGCAGGCTATCAATTAGTGAATTTAAGTTATGCCGCTAAAGCCGCAGAAATACAATTAAAAAAATTGATTAATAGATTAAGCTTCTAATTTTATTTCATGCATTTACAATCTAAATTACCTAACGTTGGTACAACCATTTTTACAATAATGAGTTCATTGGCTGTTGAACACAACGCCGTTAATTTAGGACAAGGCTTTCCGGATTTTTTAATGAGTGACGAATTAATTTCTTTGGTAAACAGTGCAATGAAGAATGGATTCAATCAATATATTCACATGAATGGATTGCCATTATTGCGCGAAAGATTAGCAGAGAAGATTGAAAAATTATATCAAACAAAAATTAATTCTGAAACACAAATTACAGTTACGCCCGGCGGCACTTACGCCATTTATACTGCACTAACAACTGTTTTGCAAAAAGGCGATGAAGTAATTGTTTTTGAACCGGCATACGATAGTTATATTCCTAATATAGAAATTAATGGAGCAAAACCAATTTTAATTTCTTTGCAGCATCCCAATTATTCTATTCCATGGGATGAGGTAAAACAAAAGATAAATTCTAAAACAAGAATGATCATGATTAACTCGCCGCATAATCCAACCGGTGCGGTGTTGAGTGAACATGATATAAATGAATTAAGAAAAATAGTTGCCGATACAAATATTATTATTCTTAGCGATGAAGTATATGAACATTTAATTTTTGATAATATTCAACATCAATCTATACTTCGTTATCCCGATCTATTGGAAAGAAGTTTTGTTTGTTTTTCTTTTGGAAAAACATATCACTGCACCGGATGGAAATTAGGTTATTGTATTTCATCAGTTGAGTTGATGAAAGAATTCAGAAAAGTGCATCAGTTCAATTGTTTTACTTGCGATACACCAAAGCAAGTTGCATTGGCCGAGTATATACAGAATGAAGAAGCTTATTTATCATTGGGAAATTTTATTCAACAAAAAAGAGATTTTTTTCGTGAGTTGATGAAAGCCACGCCATTTAAGCTTATCCCGTCGCACGGCAGTTATTTTGAATGTTATAGTTATGATTTTACCGATGAAACAGATAAAGATATTGCTATTCGATTAACCAAAGAATATAAGATTGCTACCATACCTGTTTCTGCTTTTTATAAAGACGGCATAGACAATAAAGTATTGCGTTTCTGTTTTGCTAAGAAAGAAGACACATTAAAAAAAGCAGTGGAGAAATTGATGCACTTAAAATAATTCTATGAGTTTCTTTTAATTTTTACTGATAAATCCTTCAGCAATCATTTTTTTGTACACTACATCTGCTATTTCTTCAGTCATTTTTTTAACACCATCCGGATTGATTGTTTGTGTAATGCCCGACCAAATAATTTTATCTTCTTTAATTGAATAAACATTTATTTCAACTGTATAAGTTTTTGTGGTAGAATAATAACCGGGAGTTGAATAGAACGGCCAATTTCTATAATAGTATCCACTAAAATTTCTGTAGAACATTGGGTATGTTGTAACCATTCCGGGAGTATAACTTTTCTCTTTGTCTACATCAACTAAACGCATGGTAATAGCACCATCAAAGCTATCGGCTTTAATATTTTGTCTAATCTCTTCTTCATTTTTTTTATTGTAATCTGCAGTTAGATAATTATACGAAACAACACCTTTTCCGTTAAGGTATTCAGCCATTTGATCTTCTGCTTTTCTACGATTGGTTTCATTCTTTAGCAATGCAACAATCAATACTTTATGAAGGTTTTCAAGAACTACCGTTTTATCGGGCTCTCTCCAACTACTTGTTATTTGTGTGCTGGTACAAGATGAAAAAATTATTACT
>CAILAF010000117.1 GCA_903832075.1 uncultured Chitinophagaceae bacterium | reverse complement strand
GTGTAATGCCAATCATTTTTGCACAAGCATTGATGTTCATTCCTTCAACAGTTGCTCAATTTTTTCCGAATTACGAATCCATGCAAGGTTTTATATCAACTTTTATTAATCCAGGTTCACTTGGATATAGTTTAACATTTGCAGTTCTTATTATACTTTTCACATATTTTTATACAGCAATTTCAGTTAATCCTGTTCAAATTGCCGATGATATGAAAAGAAACAGTGGATTTATTCCTGGGGTTAAACCAGGAAAAGCAACTGCAAGTTTTATTGACAATGTAATGTCGAGAATAACTTTGCCAGGTGCAGTATTTTTAGCAATCGTGGCGATATTGCCATCTCTTGCTGGAGTAATGAATATTAATAGTCAGTTTGCACAATTTTACGGAGGAACATCATTATTGATCCTTGTAGGTGTTGTACTTGATACTTTACAACAAATTGAAAGTCATCTTTTGATGCGTCATTATGATGGATTGATGAAATCCGGACGTATCAAGGGAAGATCGAATGTGGGAGCAGCATAAATTAAATTGAAGAATGAATAATTTAACATTAAATTCGCTGCCCTTTTTATTTTAAAAAAGAAATATGTCGAAACAATCGTTGATCAAACAAGATGGAGTAATTATCGAAGCATTGTCTAATGCAATGTTTAGAGTTCAGCTTGAAAACGGTCACGAAATAATAGCACACATTTCTGGTAAAATGAGGATGAATTATATTAAGATCCTCCCTGGAGATAAAATTTCTGTTGAAATGTCTCCATATGATTTAACAAAAGGTAGAATAATTTATAGATACAAATAAGATGAAAGTTAGAGCATCTGTTAAAAAGCGCAGTGAAGACTGCATCCTTGTTAAGCGTAAAGGAAGAATTTACGTTGTTAACAAGAAGAATCCAAAATTTAAACAACGTCAAGGATAATAAAGAACTATGGCTCGTATATCAGGTATTGATTTACCCAAAAATAAAAGAGGTGTAATTGGACTTACCTACATTTTTGGAATAGGACGTTCAACCGCTGAGAAAATTCTCACCGATTGCGGAATCGACTTAAACAAAAAAGTAAGTGAGTGGAATGATGATGAATTGAATCACATCAGAAAGGCAATTACCGATGGAATTACCGTTGAAGGTGAACTTCGTTCAGAAAAACAATTAAATATTAAGCGTTTGCTTGATATTGGTTGTTATCGTGGATTACGTCACAGAAAAGGACTTCCTGTTCGTGGTCAACGTACCAGAACTAATTCACGTACACGTAAAGGTAAACGTAAAACAGTTGCCGGTAAGAAAAAAGTAACTAAGTAATCATAGCATAAAGAAAAAATAATGGCTACAACACAAGGTGCAAAAAAAACTACCAAAAAAAGAGTCGTTGCAATAGACACAATGGGTCAGGTGCACATTAAAGCTAGTTTTAATAACATAATTATTTCAATTACCAATTCAACAGGTCAAGTAATTTCTTGGGCATCTGCCGGTAAAATGGGTTTCAGAGGT
>CAILAF010000116.1 GCA_903832075.1 uncultured Chitinophagaceae bacterium | reverse complement strand
TAACATAAAGCCCCTCCTGTTGTTCTTTCTTCGATTGGAAACATGCGCATTTGTAATCCGTTGGGAATATCCATTGGAATTAATTTTGTTTGAAAGATCGCTTCATAAAACTGTGTTGCGCGTTCAATATCAGTAACCGGAATTTCGAACCAATTGATGGCATTTTTAAAAGTCATATAATAAAATTTTGAAAAGATTATAAAAATTTATTCGAAAAAGTAAAGACTATATTTTACAATTCATAATTATTTATTTTAAAGGAACAGCCATTTTATAACAAAGCTTTTTAAAAATGTTTTTTGCATTTACAATTGCAAGGTTATCTTGCAGCACTTAAATTAACAATAATGGAATACAGTAAACTAATATCTATCACAGGCATGAGCGGCTTGTTTGAAGTAATGGGCAGCAAAACAGATGGTGCTATTGTAAGATCTTTGGAAGATAATGTTACCAAATTTGTAAGCAGTCGTGTCCATAATTTTTCTCATTTAGAAAGTATTGAAGTTTATACACAACACGAAAATGTGAATTTGGCAGATATCTTTTTAGCGATGCAAAAAAGCACAGAAAAATTACCTTCAGAAAAAGATGCCAAAGCAATAAAGAAATATTTTGAAAAAGTATATCCTGAAATGGATTTTGAAAGAGTGTATGACAGTGATCGTAAAAAGATGATCAAATGGTTTGGTGTTTTACAAGAACATAAAATAGAAATCAAATTATCGGAAACTGAAGAAGAAGAGAATACTGAAGCACAGGAAGGATAATTTTAATTTTTATTCATAATATAAAAGCCTCAAAGAAAATTTGAGGCTTTTATATTACACATTGGTTTCTATAAAATAAAAATACTTTCTACAATATTTGTATCCGGTTCTTATTTCTTTTTTATTTCAGAAAATATTTATACTCCGGCAATTCTTTTTTTGTATTCAGCTAAGGCTTCATCCAAACGGGCTTTTGAATCGCCTGCACCCGGTGCATTGTGAGATGGATGAATAAATAATTTCACACCTCTGTCTGCTAAAATTTCTGCAACAGTTGTAACCGTCATCCAAACGCAGGTAATAAAAGCCATAGTAGAAACAGGTCCTATTTTATCTACATGATTTTTTAAAGGCACTGTTGCATCTTCAATCGGAGCGCAGGTATCTACAACAATGTCGGCCAGTTCAAAAATATTTTTACCGCTGGAATGCCTTGTCTTTTTTCCTTTGGCATCAGCTGCTGAACCAAACACTACTACTTTCATTCCTTTCTTCTTTGCTTCGATGGCAATATCAATATTTACATTATTGATCCCGGAATGAGAAAATAACCACATGGTATCGCGTTGATCAAAATTATATCCCTTCATAATTTCCACACCATATCCTTCTACTCTTTCTAAAAAAATAAATTGATGAACTCCCATCTGTCCGGTGATGTTGGTAAAAAAAGTAAGCGGCAATTCCACCATAGGATGAAAGCCTACAAATCCTCCAATTCTTGGATACATTTCTTCAATTGGTAAAGTAGCATGCCCGCAACCAAATGCATGAACCCATCTTCCGCTTTCAATACTATCAGCCATTACATGCGCTGCTTTGCTGATGTTTTCCATTTGTGTTTCTTCAATTGCAGACATGATTCCTCTTACATTGCTAAGCCATTGTTTTGCTAACATAATTTGTTGTTTTAATCTTTATTTGTTGTTGTTTAATTTTTTTAAAATTGCAGTACATAATACCATCATTACAATTAATTCGACGAAAGCCACTGTTATCAAATGATTGATACCATAAGCCTGCGCAATCATTCCCATTAAATAGTTGACAATCATATTTCCTAATAAAGCAATTACCAAAACTAAGCTGAATGCAGTTCCTGATAGTTCTTTATAACGGTTACCAACAAAACCTAACATGATCGGGAAACCTCCGGCTAAACCTGCTCCTAATAATATTAATCCAATTATTGATAGATTAAATGTTTTTCCAACTGCTAAAAAAATCAATCCTGATAATATCATCGAAAAAGAACCAACCCATATTTTTTTTATAGCTGTGTTTCTGAAAACACTTCCTGATAATAATCGCATTACCGCCATCCCTGCAACAAATAATGAAAGCGCAAACAATGCTTTATCAGGTTGAATTGAAAGCGAACCGGTAAGATAAGTTGTAATCCAATTATTGATTATTGCTTCAAAACTACTTTGACAAAAAAGAAAAAAAGCAATGAGAATTAATACGCCATCTTTTATTAAAGAAAGACTATGAGTGATTGGAAAACCGCCGGCTTGTTTTGGTGGCGGAAATTTAATCAGCAGATAAAATATACCTACTGCGAATGTTGTAAATCCAACAATAGAAACAATCACTTCATAACTAAAACGATCTTTTAAAACACCCAAAATGAAAGGCATTCCCAAAGCACCTAATCCAAAAAAAACACCAAGCAAACTTAAGTTAGCACCTTTATCTTTTTCACTGATATCCGAAACAAGCGCATTGGTAGCACCATTGATAGCTCCGCCACCTAAGCCAAATAAAAAAATGCACATCTTTAATATGTTATGCGAAGGAGCATAAGCAATTCCTTCAAAACCAACAAACACTAATAAGCAGGAAACAACCAATAATATTTTATACCCGTATTTATCGCAAAGCGGACCAAATAATAAAGAGCCTACTAAAATACCAAACGGCAAAATAGAAAACAATGTGCCGGAAGAAATTTCATCAAGCCGGTATTTTTCTTTAAGCTCCGGAACTACTGCACCTAAAGTAATTAAACTCATTCCAAAAAGTAACATACCAATACAGGCAGCCCAAAAAATCAATCTTTTTTTATACATTTTTTATTGAATAAAAATTATGAATGAATATTTTTTAATGCTAAATATCCTGCACCATATACACCTGCATCATTACCTAATGCAGAAGATTCAAAACTTACCTGTTTGATACTGATGGGTTGTGCCCATTTAGCGGCTTCTTCTTTTATTGCAGGTATCAATGGAATTGCAGGACCAAAAATACCACCGCCAAAAATTATTTTTTCGGGATTAAATAAACTTACCAAATTGGCTGCAGCCATTCCCCAGAATTCAACACATAACTCAATCACTTTTATAGCAAGCGGATCATTATTTTCATAAGCAGCAAACACATCATGCGAAGTAATTTTTACCAATGATTTATTTTTTAATTCGCCTGCATAATCTTTCATTTCTTTCAAAAACGTTCTTGCAATTTTTGCAATTCCTTCGCCCGAAGCATAATGTTCAAAACATCCGCAAGAAATATATTCATCTTTAAAAGGTTTTTGCAAGGCCATCCATCCAATTGCACCTGCAATATCATGAGCACCACGCAAAACATTTCCATTAATTAAAATGCCCGCACCAATACCTGTTCCAACCGCTAAATAAATCGCGTCCTTACATTGCCTTACATTGCCTTGCCACGACTCGCCTAAAATATAACATGCTCTATCACTATCAATAGTAACAGAAATATCTCCACTTATATTTTTAATTTCATTCAATAATGGATAATCATCCCAACCGGGAATATTTGGTGCCCAAACTGTTCCGGCTTTTTCATGATAAATACCGGGAACAGAAATACCAATTGAATTTATTTCTCCATGCACTTTTGAATTTCGTAATTCTATAAAACAATTGGTAATTAATTCGCCCACTGCTTTACCTTTTCTGTTTTCCAATGCAATGGTTTCTTTATGCAATATTTTCCCGCTTTCATTAAAAAGTGCTAAAGCAAGTTTTGTTCCTCCAAGATCAATTCCTAACAAAGACATATCAATATTTTAAAATTACAATAACTACTTCTTTCCTGCACGTTTGCGCAATTCTGCAATAGGCATCACAATCAATTTACCTATAGGTTTATTATCACGATAGGTAATTACTTTTAAGTTAGAAGCATCCTTAGGAATTGATAATTGATTTTTATATTTTGGATAAAAATTATCAGGTTCTGTTTCATCAAAACTGTAATAAATATCCAATCCGTCGATTTCTGTTTTTAATTGAATCAGTAAACTGTCATTGGCATCTTTAGATGTTGTAAAAACAGGATCATACATGCTTCTCGAATACTTGGTTTGAGAAATATCAAAGCGTAAAAATTGTTTTTCAACGCGTTGATAAAAACTGTTCCAATTTTTTTCTGCTGCGGGTGTCCATAAACATTCAGCTGTTGCAAATGCACGTGGCCATAACATATATTCTGCATGACGCATAGTTGAAAGTCTTTCGCTCCAAAGATTACATTGCCCTCCCAAAATATATTTTGGATCTACACCTTCAGGTAATGGATCAAATTCATAAGATTTATTCAAGCGAAGCATAGAATAAGTTGGTGGTTCTGCAACCGGATCTCCTTGATACAAATCAACATAAGCAAAATCATTTGGAGTCATTACTACATGATGATTCATTTTCGCAGCTTCTATTCCGCCTTTCATTCCGCGCCAGCTCATTACAGTGGCATCGGGAGCTAAACCACCTTCTAATATTTCATCCCATCCGATTATTTTTTTCCCTTTTGACTGTACAATTTTTTCAACTTTTTTTATAAAATAACTTTGTAATTCTTCCTGGGTTTTTAAACCTTCTTTTTGCATAAGCTGCTGACATGCTTCACTTTTTTCCCAAAAGCCTTTATAACATTCATCACCACCAATATGTATATATTCAAACGGGAATAATTGTGCTACTTCTGTAAAAACTTTATCTAAAAAAGTATACACATTTTCATTAGCCGGGCAAAGTGTATTATCTAAAAGCCCGTAAAAATCTTTTCCTTTCCAAATCATAAACCTGTCGCCGGAATTTACCTGATAAGTACCGGGCGTACAACTTAATTCGGGATAAGAAGCTACAGCAGCAAGACTATGACCAGGAATATCTATTTCAGGAAGTATCGTTACATAGCGGTCGGCAGCATATTTTATAATTTCTTTAATATCATCTTGAGTATAAAAACCGCCATAAGTTTTTGGTTCATCAGGCGATGGTTTAGAAAACTCACCCCATCTTCCTGTTCTTTCGGCACGCCATGCACCTACTTCTGTAAGTTTAGGTAAACTTTTTATTTCCACCCGCCAACCCTGATCATCCGTTAAATGTAAATGCAACATATTGTATTTATACTTTACCATATTATCTATAAAACTTTTTACTTCCTGCTTGGTAAAGAAATGACGTACTACATCAAACAATATTCCTCGCCATTTATAACGCGGATAATCGGTAATTTCTACAGCAGGAATTATCCACGAAGATTTTTGTATGAAAGAATTGCTTTCAATTTCTTTGGGTAAAAGTTGTAATAATGTTTTTAAACCATAAAATAATCCTGCGGGTTTATTGGCATAAATGAAAACACCTTTGGCAGTAACAGAAACTGTATAACCTTCATCACCTAAAGCAACATCATTTTTTTTGTTGAGGAATAAATGAATAGCATTCAAACTATTTGTCCCGTTTTCAGTTATGCGAGTTTGATAACCGGTAACTATAGAAATTTTTTTGCTGAATTCTAATGCTGTTTCTTTTACATCAGCAAGATGACTGTTGAGTTCAATAGTAATATTTTTTGGCAAAATAAAATTTCCCGAACTGCGACTAATCTTTACCGGTTGCGGAATGATGCTTATATCATCAGCAGCAAATACGTTTACCATTATTAATTGAATAAAGGAAAAGAGAAAAAACATTTTTTTCATGAGTGAGCTATTTTATTAGTTTCAGTTAATACATTATTATTGATGGTAGTTTCTGTTCGGGTAAAGTTATTTATTTAAGATGGTTTTTTCCCAGTATAATGATCAATTCATTTTATCAGTTTTTGTTGTAATTAAAAACCACAAAATTTCATTGGCTTTTTAATTTGCATCTTGTAAGTGGTTTTAAATAATACTATTTCTTTTTGATCATCGTGATACATTGCTTTATTAATAGTTATAATAACGGTTAATAATGTAGGACCAACCGTTTCGTTTCGTATGTTGTTCATAAAATTCTGTTTTAGCAGGAACAGGAATCGTTTCACCCATACAAAAAAGAAAGATGCATTAATTGTATGTACGGTTGGTAGTCTATATTGGAATATCCTAATTTTATTCTGAATCTATATAACTATTCAAACGCGAATCAATTTCTAAAAGTTCAAGATACACTATACTACCAACGGGGATTAACTTAAAATAATCAAATATGAAAAGACAGGCCTTAGTGATATGGTTATCACTATTCATTAATACATCATTCAGCCAAATCAATCAAAAATTCAGTATGCTCCTTAAAGACGGTTGGCAAATGCAGTCTGCTCTTATAGTTACTGATACCGGAACTACTCTGTCACAAACTAAATTCATACCGAAAAACTGGTATAAAGTAAGTGTGCCTACTACTATAATAGCAGGCTTAATTGCCAATAAAGTATATGATTTTGACCCGTTTTACGGAATGAATTTTGAGAAACTGAAAAACCCTGCATTCGATCAGCCCTGGTGGTTCAGGAAAGAATTTGTTTTACCGCTTTCTGAAAAAAGAAAAACTGTAATATTGAAATTACATGGTATCAATTACAAAGCCAATATATGGCTGAATGGAATACTGATAGCTGATTCAACAAAAATACTGGCACCTTTTCGCATTATTGAACTGGATATTACTAAAAATATCAAACCAACAGGTAAGAATGTACTTGCTCTGGAAATAAAAAGACCTATTGCACCTGAAAAAAGGTATGGTGACCTGGCCATTGATTATGCCGATTGGGTACATCCTCCTCCGGATTGTAACGGCGGAATCGTAAATAATATTGAGATACTGACCTATGATAGAATCGGAATTCAGCACCCGCTGGTTACCACTAATTTTGACTTACCATCCTTATCAACAGCACATTTAACGGTGGATGCAGTAGTTACCAATTACTTAGAAAAAGCACAGGATGCAGTGATAAAGGGAAAAATAAACAGTATCATCCTGTTTCAAAAAAAAGTGCATCTTGAACCCAACGAGATAGCCAATATTACTTTTACCCCAACAGATTTTTCACAGCTGAATATTAAAAACCCGCATATATGGTGGCCCTGGATGTACGGGAAACCTGAATTGAATAAAATAGAACTATCTGTAATGATCGGCAAAACAATAAGCAACTCAATTACTGAAAACTTTGGTATAAGGCAGATTACGTCATCATTTATTGACAATAAATCACGTGAGTTTATTGTAAATGGCAAGCCGATTATGTTACGCGGTGCCGCTTGGGCTCCCGATATATTTCAACGCCGGTCGCCTCAAAGACAGGAGCAGGAAATCAGGTTATACCGTGATATGAATATGAACATTATACGGTCCGAAGGTAAGTTGGAGGATGAGCATTTTTACGCACTATGTGATAAATATGGGATATTAGTTATGACAGGATGGATGTGTTGCGGAGCATGGCAATATCCCAATAATTGGGACAGGGCGAAACGTGAAGCAGCTATGTCATCAGACAGCAGTGTGATGTACTGGTTACGCAATAAACCCAGTATAATGGTTTGGCTGAATGGCAGCGATATGCCACCACGCGATACCAATGTTGAGCGTGGATTTATTAACATCGAAAATAATTTAAAATGGCCAAACCCAATTATCTCAACTGCTAATGGGAGCAAATCAAAAGTTTCTGGATTTAGCGGTGTGAAAATGTCTGGTCCATATGAATGGGTACCGCCAATTTATTGGGAAACAGACACGTTTGCTAAGTATGGCGGTGGAACATGGAGTTTTGCTACTGAAATATCTCCTGGGCCTTCCATTCCTCCTTATGAAAGCTTAATTAAATTTTTACCTAAAGACTCCATTTGGTACACTTCAGCAGACTGGAATTATCATTGTGGGATAGGTTCATATACCACTACAAAAGTATTCAATGCAGCACTGGAAGGCAGGTATGAAAAGTCAACAGATATAAAAGACTATATAGCCAAAGCACAGGCGCAGAATTATGAGGCGCACCGGGCTATGATGGAGGCTTATGGATTGCATAAATACCATACGGCAACCGGCGTAGTACAGTGGATGGGAAGCAACCCATGGCCGGGATTAATATGGCATACTTATGATTACTATTTATATGGTGCAGGAACTTATTACGGAATGAAAAAATCAATGGAGCCATTGCATGTCATGTATTCATACAGTTCAAAAGATGTGAACATTATAAATTCATTGCTCAATAAATTTACCGGGCTTAAGGTAAAAGCATCTGTTTACAACTTAGACGGTAGCATGCAATATTCAAAAACGATCACAACAAATGTTGACCCGGATGATATACAAAAATGTTTTATCCTCCCTCCAATTGATAGTTTATCGGATACCTACTTTCTGCGTCTGCAATTAAATAATGAAAAAGGTATTGTAAAAAGTATAAATTGGTACTGGCTGTCAAAAAAAGAAGACACTCTGAACTGGAAAAAATCAAATGGGTTTATGACACCAGAAACTGCATATGCTGATTTTTCTGCGCTGAAAACCCTTGACAAAACACCACTGAGATTATTTTATGCTAACCATAAAGAAGAGGATAGCACTTGGCATAGCATAACCATTACTAATTTTGGCAAAACAGTTGCCTTCCAGATACACCTGCGTGCATTAAAAGGTAAAGATGGTGATGACATTTTACCTGTTATATTCAGCGATAATTACCTGCAATTAGCACCCGGCGAAAAAAGGGTAATTCGTTGCAGTTATGCTAATAAAGATGCAAAGGGTAAGATGCCCTACTTTAAGGTTTCAGCCTGGAACTTAGATATTGCAAAAAGTAAAGCAAACAGAGAAATGAAGTTTGAAAAGGG
>CAILAF010000115.1 GCA_903832075.1 uncultured Chitinophagaceae bacterium | reverse complement strand
TTTTTTTTAATAATCCGGTTAGCCGAAAACGGTATCAAAGAGTAGGCACAAAAAAAATTATATGCAACAATTCAGATTTGGTAAACATGCACCAAAGCACGATTACCGCACATTGCTTTTAAAAAAGTATTTAACTGCTGCGATGCCTGCGCCACCTGCATCGCACGATGTTTTATCAATTGTGTACAACAAATTAAAAGTATCTGATCCAACAAAATTATTTCCAATGGATGGCAATGATACATTAGGCGATTGTACCATTGCTGCATTGGCTCATGCTATAACTGTTTATAATGGATTAGTTGGGAAGAAGAAAATTTTTGAAAAACAAAATGTTATTAAATTATACAAACATCTTACCGGAGGAATTGATTCGGGTTTGAATGAATTAGATGTGTTGAATTATTGGCAATCTAAAGAAGTTGATGGCGATAAAATTTTTGCTTATGCAAAAATTGATGCAAAAAATCATATACATGTTAAACAAGCTATTCAATTATTTGGTGGAATTTATTTAGGCTTTCAAGTACAGGAAAATTGCATTGAAGATTTTAACGCAAGAAAAATATGGACAAAAGCGCCATTAACAAATGAAGGTCATGCTGTTTATGTTGTAGGTTATGATAAAACAGGTGTTACAATTTTAACTTGGGGCAATACGCAAAAAGCTACTTGGGGTTGGTGGGATGAATGTGTGGATGAAGCGTATGCAATTCTTCCACCCGAAGCAAAGAAATCAGATTTTACTCCCGGATTTGATTTCAATCAATTGAAAAATGATTTGAATGAAGTGGCTAATTAAATAAATTAATTAAAAATTTATTCAATAAACAAACTCATTAATTCTTTATTGGGTATCCAGCATTCATTTGTTTTGCCAAACCATTTATATCTGTTATTGGCAATAAAGTTGTAAATAAAATTTCTGATAAACGATGGGATAATGATAAATGCATACATCAGTTTCCAAGCGCCATATAAATCTTTGATTATTTTTAAAACTGCTGTTGATTGAGTAAATATTTTTCCATTTTCCAATAAAATAAAAGAAGAAAAATTATTTTCATTCAAATTATATTGATGCAGAATTTTTTTTGCGAAGGCACTTTGTAATGAAGCAAAACGAAAATATTTTTTTGTTTCTCTTTTAATAATGAATTGAACACTACCAATACATAAATTGCAAACACCATCAAATAAAATAATTGGATGTTTTAATTCGGCATTCATAATTTATAATTCAACATGTAATTAGCCCATATTATGAAATACTTTATTTACGTCTTCATCTTGTTCTAAACGTTCAATTAATTTACTTACGTCTTCGGCTTGTGTATCTGTTACCGGAACAGTTGTAGTTGGTATCCATTCTAATTCTGCGCTGATTGGTATAATGTTTTTGTCTTCTAAAGTTTTTTGCAGTTTACCAAAATCAACGAAAGCGCATCTAAGTACAAGAATATTATTTCCATGTTCATCAACACTTTCTCCCATTTCTTCTAAACCAAAATCAATCAACTCAAATTCTAATTCTTCAATATTTAAACCTTCTTGTTTCAATTTAAATACACCCATTTTTTTAAA
>CAILAF010000114.1 GCA_903832075.1 uncultured Chitinophagaceae bacterium | reverse complement strand
ATTCAAATTAAATGGCGATATGGGATACTACGAACAGACTAAAAAAAGTATTAAATTGATACTTAAAAATGGAGTTTTTATAAGAAAATAAATGCTTCCGCTATTTTAATTAATAATTTTAAAGTGAAAATACAGAATAGTAAATATTTAGAAACACCGTCGGGCGATACAATTGTTTGGAGATATATGGACTTTCCAAAGTTTACTAGTGTTAAGTTAATCATGAATTGACGGATAAAGTTTTTTCAATTTTATTCGGGCATCTTTGGTAGTAAACTGCCAATTTATTTTTCTATTCTTATTATTCCTTTTAGATTGCCATGAATTGACTTCATCGGTCACCTCATTTATTGTTGAAATATGCCTGTTCAAACATTGACCATTTAGTACATGCAATTCTATTTCTGCCATATTGAGCCAGCTTCCATGTTTAGGAGTGTATATAAATTCAAATTTGTCCCAAATTCTCTTTGCTTCGTTTGGCTCAAATGTTTCATAAAATGCAGATGCCACATGTGTTTTAAAATTATCCATTACCAATGTTATCTTTTTTGCCTTTGGGTATTCTTTATCAGCAAGACGTTTTATGAATAATGCCCAGTCTTTTTTTGTTTTAAATTCAGTAACTTCAGTAAAACGCTTTCCCCGTAATGGTTCATTTGCCATAAAGATATTTACAACTCCATGTCTGATGTATTCATAATCTACCCTTGCTTCTTGTCCTGGCTTCATACATAAGGATGTTTGTCCTTCTGCTATCAACTGTTTAGGGGACTCATCCATGCAAACTACAGGTTTGTTTAGATCATAAGGCCTTTTATAAACATCTAAAACTCTTTCCATATTGGCAACAAATTCACTGTTCTTCTCAGGCGGTATTACCCAACCTTTCACTTTCCAAGGCTTAAGTTCATTTTTTTTAAAACGCTCCTGACTGTAACATGAGATATGCGTTCAACATAATTAAGTTCAACCATTGTGTCTGACAATAATCGCAATGACCATTTGGCGAAACCCTTTGGTGGCTTGCTACAGCACAAGCTTACTAATTTTGCCTCAACATCACCATCTACTTTTTTCTCATATACTCGTTGCGTGAGTCGGCGTTCTAAAACTGCATCCAGTCCTTCTTCAATAAATCTTTTCTTTACTCTGTCAATTGTACGCATACCAACCTTTAACACTTTACTTATTTGTTCGTTTGTCACTTTTTCTGAATACTTTCCTTCATCACAATTTAAAAGAATGTATGCGGTTCTATATGTTTGCGAAGTATGCGATCCTTTGTTTATGATCGCTTCTAATTCTTCTACTTCTTCCTTTGTTAATTTTACTGTGTATCGTATCATGTTTGTATATTTTTTTACAAATATACAAATTTTATTTAATACGTCATATTATATTTAACTTAACACTAGCAACGATCCTGCAATTTTAAGTACATCATCAAGATACTTCCCTTTTCTTGCTGAATAAATAAATGCCACAGCCGATGCTCTTCTTTTCCAAAGGTTTTTTGATGTTGTCCAATTATGGATTTCAGGTATAAATTCAGGGAAAGAAAATAGAAAATAACCAAACGCATGACAACAAAGATCATCGCAGCTTGACCATGAGTTCACATATTTGTCTATCCATCTTTCAAATATTGAAAAGTCATCTTTTGTATATTTTTTATTCAGGCGAAAAGCCCAGTCAAATGAAATATTCTGTAAAGTGCTATCTTTTAGTTCAAGTAATAGATCACAAAGTTCGAAAATTTGCTTTTTATCGAAATGCTGAACTTCTTTAAATTTCTCAGATGAAAGTTTTCTTATAATTTGTGTTACTAACCCAATATGATCCTCATTGTCTTTGTAAAATCTTGAATAGTCTTTTACGTTTTCAGGATGGTTAAATAACTCTTTAATTTCAAGGCGGATATTGTTAATAATATTTTGTGGGTCCATAATAATAGTTGGTGTTAATTTTTTTTACCGGAAAGGTTAATTAATAAATATACCTTTAATTAATTCCTGTATCTAAATCAAAAAGATAAATTAAAGCTTACTCT
>CAILAF010000113.1 GCA_903832075.1 uncultured Chitinophagaceae bacterium | reverse complement strand
TTATGAAGTTGTCAAAAGTTGAATGTTGAAAAGTAAGAACAACACAGAAAAATTGAATTGCAATAATATGTATCATTCTTTCAAAAAGATAATGATACGTAAGGGTATAATAAAAAAGAGATTTGTCCGCACTTAAAATTTGGGAATTTAATGGGCAATACAAAAGTTAAAGATTACCAAGTGGTTGAAGCGATACTCTATCGTTTAAAAACAGGCTGTCAATGGCGACATCTACCTATGAAAGAATTTTTTAAGAAAAAATACAGATGGCAAAGTGTATACTTCCATTTTCAAAAATGGAGTAAAGATGGTAGCTGGGAGAAAGTATGGCAAGCTAATTTAGAGAAGTATAAATACCTCTTGGACTTATCCAGCATTCAATTGGATGGCACTCATACGCCTACTAAACGAGGAGGAGAGGCAGTTGGGTATCAGGGCAGAAAAAAATGTTCAACAAGCAATATGCTTATAATTGCAGATAGTCGGGGGATTCCTTTGGCTTGTAGTGAACCTGAATCGGGTAACCATAATGATGCTTACAACTTGGTGAATGTAGTAGACAAAATGCTCTCTAACATCAGAGCATCTAATATCCGAACAGATGGTTTATTTTTAAATGCTGATGCAGGTTTTGACATAACTGATTTTCGAGAATATTGTAGCCGACACGAAATAACTGATAATATTGACTATAATAAAAGAAATGGATGCAAGTCAGATAATATTTTTGATGAGTTACTTTATAAATGCCGATTTGTAATTGAAAGAACAAATGCTTGGCTTGATTCATTTAAATCAATCTTGGTACGTTTTGAAACCAATAAAATTCATTGGAAATCATTACATTTATTGGCTTTTTGTGTTATTTTATTACGTCAACTTTAAACAACTTCATTATAAAGTTTCTCCTTAGATCTATTTTATGGAACATTATTCGGATAAAGACCTTCTGGATTTATTTAATAAAGAAGATACACGTAACTATGCTTTTAACCTGCTTGTCAGAAAATACCAGGGAAAAATCTACTGGACGATCCGGCGATTACTGGTTGATCATGATGACACCAATGATGTCACCCAGGATGTTTTTATCAAGATATGGAAAAACCTTGACAGCTTCAAGGAAAATGCTGAATTATTTACATGGATTTATCGCATCGCTGTAAACGAATCGCTTACTTTTCTGAATAAAAAAAGCAAAAGATTTTTTCTGCCATTTCATGATGTTGAAAAAGAACTTTCCGAAAAAATTGAAGACGATAACTTTTTCAAAGGTGACGAGATCCAAAAGAAACTACAGAAAGCAATATTAACATTACCTCCAAAGCAAAGACTGGTATTTAATATGAAATATTTTGACGAGATGAAATATGAAGATATGTCCAAAATATTGAAGACTTCAGTTGGCGCATTGAAAGCGTCTTACCACATTGCTGCAAAAAAAATTGAAGAATTCTTAACTAATGATTAAACCTTTTTTTCAAACCATTGTCTAACCCATAGAATTACAAAAAATGAAAACATCATTTGACATAAATAACCAGGAAGATAATGAATTGAAAAATTCATTTCCAAATCTTTCAAAAATCAGTAAGGAAAATCCTTTTAAGGTTCCTGAAGATTATTTTGAAAGCCTACCGGCGATCATCCAGGAAAAATGTGTTAAACCGGCAGGTATAAGAAATAGAATTTATGCAAGGGTTTTAAAACCTCATTATATCATGATGGTTTCTCTTGCGCTGGTCTTAACCGGTTTAATGGTTTACAAACCCATTATGCAAAATTTTTCGAACCGTTCATTA
>CAILAF010000112.1 GCA_903832075.1 uncultured Chitinophagaceae bacterium | reverse complement strand
CCGAAGTTCCTGCTGCTAATCCATCAATTCCATCGGTAATATTTGCACCATTTGAAACTGCTGTGATAATGAAAATAACGACCAATAAATAAATCAGGAAATTGAAATCTTTATAACTGCTGCCAACAAATTTCATCATGTCGGCATAATCAAATTCAGTTTTCTTTAAAAATGGAATGGTTGTTTTTGTAGAGCGTTCATCTTTAACTAACACAAGTTGATTGTCGATCAACTGTGTTTGTAAATTATTTTGTTTGATGAACTCATTTGTTACTTCATTTGGTTTATAAATTTCTCGGGTTTTTACATTCGTATTATAATAAAGAGTGGTGGCGACAATGATTCCTAAACCTACTTGGCCCAGTACTTTAAAACGACCAGCAAGACCTTCTTTATTTTTCTTGAATATTTTGATATAATCATCTAAAAACCCAACAAGCCCAAGCCAAATGGTTGAAATTATAATCAGAATAATGTATACATTTTCTAATCGTGCAAACAATAATGTGGGAACTAAAATTGCACTCAGAATAATTAAACCTCCCATTGTTGGAGTTCCTTGTTTTTGTTTTTCACCTGCTAAACCAAGATCTCTAACTGTTTCCGCAACTTGTAATTTTCTCAACCATTCAATGAAATATCTTCCGAATAACATTGTTATTGCGAGTGATACTATAATCGATAAAGAAGCTCGAAAGGAGATGTAGTGAAACAATCCCGCTCCGGGTAAATTCAATTTCTGATGTAAGTATTCGAATAGGTAATACAGCATAATTATTTATCAAAAAGTTTAAATATTTCCGTTAAAATTTCTTTGTCGTCAAAATGATGCTTCACACCTTTTATATCTTGATAATCTTCATGACCTTTTCCGGCCAATAAAATGATATCCCCTTTTTGTGCGATGCTCACAGCATTTTTTATAGCTTCTTTCCTATCGCTTACACGCAATGTTTTTTTGTAATTAATTGGCTTCACTCCTTTTTGCATTTCATCCAAAATAAATTCTGGATCTTCGTTACGCGGATTGTCAGAAGTGAAAATTGCACGCGTGCTTAGCTCACTGGCAACATCTGCCATTATAGGTCGTTTGGTTGCATCTCTGTTTCCTCCACAACCAACAATTGTAATCAGTTGTTCATTACCTGTTCTAATTTCATTGATAGTTGTAAGGATATTTTTTAATGCATCTGGTGTATGAGCATAGTCGATAATTCCGATTACACCATTTGTTGAACGGCAATAATCAAATCTGCCTTTTACAGATTCAATTTTGCTGAGATGTGTGATAATATCCAATTTAGATTTGCCACATAAAAAAGCAGCACCATAAACTGCTAATAAATTGTAGGCATTAAAATTTCCAACCAAACGATACCATGCTTCATCATCATTAATATTTAACAACATTCCGTTAAAATCACTCTCGATGATCTTTCCTTTGAAATCTGCCATTGTCTTAAGAGAGTAGGTATAACGAGTTGCTTTAGTATTTTGCATCATCACCATTCCATTTCGATCATCTTTGTTTGTTAATGCAAAAGCATCTTCATTTACTTCATCAAATAATTTCTTTTTTGCTTTGATATAGTTGTCGAAAGTTTTGTGATAATCGAGATGATCGTGAGTAAGATTTGTAAAAATCACTCCATCAAAATGCAAACCTTTTACTCTGTTTTGATCAATCGCATGTGAGCTTGCCTCCATGAAACAATACTCGCATCCACGTTCGACCATTTTTTCCAATAATTCATTTATTTTTATTGAATCGGGTGTTGTATGTGTTGCAGGAATAAT
>CAILAF010000111.1 GCA_903832075.1 uncultured Chitinophagaceae bacterium | reverse complement strand
TTGTTGCACTTCTTAGTAATTGTTTTGACAAAACATATTCTTTCTGCTCACTTAGTATTTTATACAAAGAAATAATTTTCAATGAAAAACTAAATGACAATTCAAGAATAATATTCTCCTTCATTTAAAATTCAACATTTATCATTCAACATCTAACATTCTATTCCTGTATGCTTGCAATGTATTTTTCAATAACCCTGCAATGGTCATTAAGCCAACGCCACCGGGGACAGGAGTGATGGCAGAACTTTTTGGAGCTACTTCATCAAATGTTACATCGCCTTTAATACGAAAACCTTTTTTAGCAGATGCATCTTCTACTCTTGTTATTCCAACATCAATGATCACTGCTCCTTCTTTTACCATATCAGCTTTTACAAATTCAGGTTTACCTAATGCGGCAACAATAATATCTCCCTGCAAGCAGAGTTCTTTTAAATTTTTAGTGTGAGAATGACAAATAGTAACAGTGCAATTTCCATAACTGTTATTGCTGCTCAATAATATGCTCATGGGTCTGCCAACAATATTACTTCTTCCAATTACAATAGCATGTTTTCCTTTTGTTTCAATTTGATAGTATTGTAACATCAGCATGATACCATAAGGGGTAGCAGGAATAAAAGTTGATAACCCCTGAACTAATTTGCCTGCATTGACCGGATGAAAACCATCTACATCTTTTGCCGGATCAATCGCTTCAATAACTTTTTGTTCTTTGATTTGTTTAGGCAATGGAAGTTGTACCAAAATGCCGTCAATACCTTTATTATTGTTTAACTCATTTATTTTATCTAATAAAACAACTTCCTCAATGGTTGCATCTAATCTTATTAATGTAGAAGTAAAACCAATTTCTTCACAATTTTTTACTTTACTGGCAACATAAGTTTCGCTGGCTCCATTATTACCAACAATAATGACAGCCAAATGTGGTGGTCTTTTTCCGCTTAGAATTATTTTGCTAACTTCTTCTTTCAGTTCATTTTTTACAGAAAGTGAGGCAATTTTTCCGTCTAATAATATCATACGGCAAAAGTAAGGTTTTCGTTTGTCTATGTTCGTATCTGATTCCTACTTTGTTCGGGACTGCTTCGTATTAAGTCCACTAATTAGTGGACTATCTCCGAAGGAGTCTCGAAGGAGGGAAGAAGAAAACTTGGCAAAAAACAGCTTTTCTTATACATAAAATAGTATGTTAAAATATTAATTTTTACCGTGCAGCGATACTTGTTTGCCTAATGTCTCAGCAAGGGGGAATTTATTTTTTTTGATAAATAGTTAAAAAAAAAATTAACAATTTGTTGATTATCCCTTAATTTCACGCTCCAAATTTGACTTAAAACAAATGCACATGAGAAAAATTACACCATTGCTTATGGTGCTGATGTTTGTTATTTCATCAGCAATCGCACAAGTCCGCAACGTAACCGGAAAGGTTATTGATGCAAGCGGAACTCCGGTGCCGTACGTTACAATAACAGTTAAAGGAACTAAAAGTGCCGTTGCAGCAAATGATTTTGGTATTTTTACCATCAAAGCTAAGACAGGCGATGTTTTAGTTGTTACAGGGGTTGGCTTACAACCTCAGGATATTAAAGTAACTACTGATCCTGTGTTAAATGTAACTGTTGCCAGAGTAGCCGGCAACCTATCTGAAGTTGTTGTAACAGCTTTGGGTATTACAAAGCAAGCTAAAGAAATCGGGTATTCTACCGCAACGGTTGCCAGCAAAGACCTTGTTGCAGCAAAACCGATCAGCGTAGCAAATGGATTAACCGGTAAGGCTTCGGGTTTAGAGGTTCAAACTACCAATAACGGTTTATTTGCGCCTACCCGTATTACTTTACGCGGTAATCGTTCTTTAACAGGTGCCAATACGCCATTGATTGTTGTGGATGGTGCAATCTTCTATAATGATATCGGGTCAATAAATCCTAACGACATTGTTGACATTAACGTGTTGAAAGGTGCATCTGCTTCTGCGGTTTATGGATCTGATGCTTCTAACGGTGTGTTATTGATTACTACTAAACATGGTACACGTGGTAAACCAACATTAACTTATTCATCTACTGTTCAATTTGAAACACTTTCTTATTTGCCAAAAACACAAACACAATTTGGTAGTAATGGTGGTGAAGTTGCTGTTGATAATTTCAATGATCTTTCTACTTATATTCCATTTGAAAACCAGAGCTATGGCCCTATTTTCAATGGTAAAATGGTTCCATTGGGCAGACCAACAGCTGATGGAAGTGTAGATATGGTACCATATTCTTTTGTTAATGGTCAACGTAATTTCTTCCAAACAGGTCTTACTACTCAAAACGATTTGACCTTTAGTGGTGGAGATGAAACAAGCCGTTTCTTTTTAAGTGCACAGGATGTTAATACAACTGCTATTATGCCGGGTGACCTTGGCCGCAGAGATGCATTCTCTTTCGGTGGCAGTAAAACGTATGGCATTTTTTCTGCAGATTATCGTATTAATTATACCAATACATACAGAAATACAACTAATACCTCAACTGTTTATTATCAGGTGTTGAATTCACCGGGTGAAGTTAACTTGTCAAGTTTTAAAGATTGGCAAAATAATAAATTTGCTGATTTAAATGGTTGGTTCAATGATTATAATGATAATCCATACTGGGATGCAGCTAATTACAGAAATATTCAAAGAGATAATAATGTTACCGGTAACTTGAAGTTTACATTGAAACCATTGAAATGGTTGACTTTATCTTACAGAATGGGGTTGACTAATTTGAGTGGTACTTATTCATCTCAAAATATGGGACAAACTTATTCTAATTATGCTATGACAAGTCCTGTTGCTATATTTGAAAACTCAACAGGTACGGGTACTTTCACAACGTCTGCTTTTGGACCTAAATACAACGCTTCATTGGGTAATACCAGTCCAACTTATGCTAATCAAACATATTCAAGATTCTTATTTACTTCTGACTTTGTTGCCAGTGTAAGCAAGAAATTAAGTACAGATTTTAATTTAACTGCTAACTTGGGAACTACTTATTTGGATAATAAGAATACCGGTACCTATGTTAATGCAGGTAACTTATATTTCCCTGTATTTAATGTCAATAATATCACCAGCCCGCTTACTGCAAGTTCTTTTGGAGGCAGTAACTACTTCAAAGAAGGTAGAAAATTCGGTTTGTTTGGTGAAGCTACTGTAGGTTTCCGTAACTATGCGTTCTTACATGGTGCTTACAGAACTGATATTGATTCAAGACTTTCAAGTGCTAACAGATTCATTCCTTATTATGATATTGACGGATCATTAGTATTGAGCGACTTGTTCCCAACTATTGTTAATAATAAAGTGTTGAGTTTTGCTAAATTAAGAGCTGCTCATTCATTAACAGGTAATGCTTCTGCATTAGGCGGTGGTTCACAATTTATTGCAGACGGTGCGTATGTGATTAACCCTATTTATAGCGTAGCTACAGGTGGTTATTTATTGAGTTCTCAAATTGCTAATCCTAATTTAAAGCCTGAACAGATCACAGAAAATGAAGTAGGTATTGAATTAGGTTTCTTGAAAAACAGATTTACCCTTGGAGCTTCTTATTATAAACAAGAATTGAAAGATGGTATAGTTACAGCAAATGTTGCACCATCATCCGGTTCTACAACTGCTTTATTAAATGCAGCCAATACCACTAATACAGGTATTGAAATGGATTTGAAGGCAACTGTAATAAATGGTAAAAATTTTACTTGGAATGTAGGTGTGAACTATACACATATTACCAGTAATGTAGTATCTATCAATGGTGGTCAAACCTCTTTAGGTTTATCTACTTATGGTAATGGTACAGGTGTTTATGATGTGGTAGGTAATCCATTCCCATTGATCAAAGCAAACGATTTTTTACGTGACCCTGCTACAGGAAAAGTAATTGTTAATTCTGTTAGCGGTAACCCAAGTCTTGATCCTAATGTTAAAATTTACGGACAATCAAATCCTTCAGATTTATTAGGTTTCACTACTTCTTTAAGATATAAAGGATTTACTTTATCAGCTACAGCAGATTATCGCGGTGGCAATAAAGTATTGAACTTGTTGGGTAATACTACCGACTTTACTGGTATTTCTGCACAAAGTGCCATTACAGGACGTCAACGTTTTGTATTCCCTAATTCAGTAGTTGATCAGGGTGGTGGTAAATATGTAGCCAATACAAATGTTACTGTTGATGATGCCAACTTTAATTTCTGGCCCGGTTTGTGGAAAAATGCATATGCTAATTATATAAGCAGTGCTGCTTTCTGGAAATTAAGAGAAGTTTCAATCAGTTATGAAATACCTAAAAAGCTATTTGCTGCAACTAAAATAATTCAGAATGCTACCTTTACTGTTTCAGGAAGGAACTTATTAACGTTCACTCCTAAAACACAACAATGGACAGATCCTGAATTTAGTGGTGCAAGTAGTTCAAGTAATGCACAAGGAATGAGTTCATACGGAAATGCTCCGCCAACAAGAATATTCAGTGCAACTTTAGCTGTAACATTTTAATTGACTCAACTTTAAAAATATATTATTATGTTGAATAGAAAAATAAAATCGTTCATTATTGTAATATCTGTGGTCTTTCTTGCTTCAGCTATTGGTTGTAAGAAAGGTACTTTTGATATCAATAATACGAATCCGAATTCACCATCTTCTGTTAGTCCCGGCCTGATCTTAAAGGCAGCACTAGCGTCTACTTCTTCAATTTATTGGGGTGGCGATGCAGATTTTGCTGAAATTTATATGGGCTATTGGGCAGTAAGTGGTAACTATATTCCCGATGCGCAGTTGTTAACCTATAATGAGCCTACCAGCTATGCTCAGGATAACTGGAATTCAGGATATGCCATTGCTAATAACTTTAATAAAGTGCAAACTTTAGGAGCTGCTTATGCAAATGGGGCTAATTATCAGGCAATAGGGATAATCATGAAAGTTTTCCTTTTCCAAAGAATTGTAGACTTGTATAATAATTGTCCTTATACCGGTGCATTAAGCGCATCTAATTTATTCCCTGCATACGACCAGGCAACAAATATTTATCCAAGCTTGGTGAATCAGTTAGATTCTGCTGTAGCGATTATTGCTGCTGCACCTGTTACTGCTGATAATCCAGGCGCAAATGATGCAATGTTTGGTGGGACAATGTCTAACTGGACAAAATTTGCGAGGACTTTAAAATTGAAAATCTTAATGAGATTAACGCAAACAAGTACTGGTCCTGCTTATATTACTTCAAAATTAAGTGGTTTAACTGCCGCCAGTTTTATAGGGGCAGGAATGGATGCCAGCATCAATATTGGATATGCGAATGCAGCAAGCTTGCAAAATCCTTTATGGGCTGAGTTAGGTTGGGGTACCACCGGAACAGCAACTGGTAACCGTGCTTATTACAGAGCATGTAATTACGCAGTTAACTTTTACAATAATAACGCTGATCCAAGAGCTACTTATTTTTATGGTGTTAATAATGCTGGTGTTGCCAACGGACGACCATTGGGAAGTACCAATGGTGCTGAAACCAACCCGGTTATATCTTCAATAGGTGGTAATCCTTCAGCTTCAGGTACTGTTCAAACTACCGGTGTTCTTAAATCGTATGCAATGGGAACTCCAATTCTTACTGCAACTGAAAGTTTGTTTTTACAGGCAGAAGCCATTCAACGTGGATATTTATCCGGTACTTTAGCTACTGTATATAATTCTGCTGTGGCTGAATCATTCCGCATTTTGAATGTTGGTGGTTCTGCAAGTGCAGCAGCAACAGCAGCAGCAACTTATACTGCTCAAGCTAATGGAAAAACTAATTTAGCTGCTTCAAGCAATGCATTGCAAACCATTATTTTGCAAAAATGGGCTGCTTTAAATATCTATGATCCGGTAGAGACTTGGTGCGATTGGAGAAGATTAGGTATTCCATCAGATCTTCCTGTTTCAATTTATCCGGGAACAACAGCTACACATCCACCGTATAGAATGTTGTATCCTGCTACTGAATATTCGTATAACAGTGCCAATGTTAATGCACAGGGAACGATCAATGCTATGACATCTAAAGTTTTTTGGCAGCCTTAATAAACTAAAACTTCTTAATTATGAAAAAATTATTAGCAATCATATTAATTATCTCGGTGACTTTCACCAGTTGTCTGAAAGACACACCGAATGTAGATTTCTCGAGTATAACTCCGACTATGGAAATATTATTCCATGACGCGAATGGTACACAACATGGAGGTCTGGAAAGTTTTGGGTATGATGGATTGTCATTTTCATCCACTACTCCGGATACCTTGTATTTTGTTGTAAATCTTGCGTCCACCAATACATTAAGCACTCCGGTTAATGTTACCGTTGGTGCAAATGATGCAGCAAGAGTAGCATACAATTCTACCAGCTCTCTTCAATTTGTAGCAATGCCTTCTAATTGTTATAAAATACTCAACACTACCGGTACCATAGCTGCAGGACAAAGATTAGATACTTTTTATGTAGTATTCTATCCTGCCAATTTTGATGCAACACAAAGTTATATGTTGCCTGTAGGTGTGGTAAGTGCTACTTCCGGTGGGCAAAATATCAATATTAGCGGAAATTTTGGTAACATTTATTGGCATGTAATTGGTAATCCAATGGGTGGTAATTATGTGGTTAACCCAGGTGGACGTTGGAACTATACTGGTCAAGTGGTTTGGGCAGGACCGCCGGCAGCAATACCTGGAACTATGGCGACCAATTATGCCGGAACAACCGTAGCAGCATCTATTATTGATCCATATCATATACAACTCACAATGGGGAATGTGCCTGATCCTGTTAGCGGATCTGCATATTATATCATTACAGCCAATTCAACTTATTCAAGTGTCACTGTGTCGGCTGAACCAAATTTCTATGTTGGTTATTCTAATGTACAAGCATGGATCATTAACTACGTTCCGCATACTTCAACACAAAAAGCATCCTTCGAAATATTAATACATTATAATAATACAACGGGCGGTGCAGGTAATGATCGTATTGTAGATGAAGTATTCACGCAACAGTAATATTAAATTCTAAGTTTTAGCTTTATTTATAAAAGAGTTGCCTTTATTAAAGGCAACTCTTTTCTTTTAGTAAAATATATCTTTGATAAATAATCTTTAGAATATATTAAGACCTATGAAGACATTCTGTTCAATACTTACATGTTTGTTTGTTATTAGTGTAACAGCACAAACAAATGAAATAGTAACTAATCAAACTATTCAAAGTACATTTCAAAATTTTACTGCAACGGGAAATTATACCGGAGCATCCTTACCGGTATTTGGCCATAAAGATGATACAAAAGGAAGCCGGTATTTATTTGATAAATGGGTAAACGGTTCTGTTGTGAACAGTAAAAATGAATCTATTAATAACAGCAGCTATTTATTTAATTATGATAAACTGAATAAGAGTTTATTAGTTACTGCAGATAAAAAATCAGTTATTGAAGTAGCGGCTGCAGACTTGAATAATTTTGTTTTGAAAGATGAACATTCGATATATCATTTTGTGCATCTTTCTTTCATCAATCCTAATTTGTTTTTTATTGAAATAGAAAAAGATTCGGCTAAATATTCTTTATATCGGGTATTGAAAACAAAGTTCATCAAATCAAATTACAGGAATGATGGATTGACCGAGAGTGGTAATAATTATGATGAGTATTTAGATGAATCTGATTATTATATTATATTCCCTAATCATACAACATATAAAAAAATTGAGTTAAAGAAAAAAAATATCAAAGAAGCATTGGTGATGGAGAGCGCAAAAGTTGAAGACTATTTTTCGCACCATAAAAATGATGAATTGACCGAATTTTATTTGAAAGGTTTGGTGCAATTCTTAAATAGATAGATATTTATTTTTTATAATTCACTTTCTGCGTTGCAGTTATTTATTAAAAAGAATTTTTTATGGGAAGAAGATCATTATTATTTGTTGTTTCTGTTTTTTTTGTATTCAATCTTTCAGCTCAAACAAAAGCAGTAAGCGGTGTTATTAAAGATGACAAAGGCGAAGTAGTTCCTTATGCAGTAGTGCAAATCAAAGGCACTAATAAGGGAATTAATGCAGATAGTTTAGGTGTATTTACTTTAAATGTAAAACCTAATGTAGTGCTGTTAGTGAATGCCATGGGATATGAAACGGCTTCAGTTAACGTAGGCCAACAGAATAATTTATCTGTTGTTCTAAAAACAGCTTCAGATAAATTGGGTGGTGAAAATCAACAACAGCAATCATCGGATGAT
>CAILAF010000110.1 GCA_903832075.1 uncultured Chitinophagaceae bacterium | reverse complement strand
CTGGACAAAACTCCTGTAAAAGAGCTGTTTACAAATATAGACTACAAAGATATCAAAGAACTAAATTATAACCAGCTGAAAATCAGCTTTATTTAAGTGGACACTAATGATCACAAATGCCATCTAATTGGACAGGACACGGATATTAATAAACAGATGCTAGCCAAATAAGAAAGAAAATGTTTGGCTAGCATTCAAAATATTTTATTCATGAAAACCACAAAAAAACTTCAAAGGTTATTGATTTGGTGGGGGAATCTTAAATTCGCACCATTTGTAGGAGTCACGTTATTATTTTCATATCTTATATTTATTTTTTATCTTCCTGTCGCACTTTTTCTTCCAGCAAGGTCTTCATCAGGGGAAATTCAATTTTTCAAAATCATTGAATCAATAATTATTGCTCCAGTACTTGAGACACTGATATTTCAGGCATTAGTGATCTATATATTGGATAGATTACTAACAAAAAAGATTACTTTTCAAATAGCAATATCTTCGATTCTTTTTGGATCATTTCACAATTATAATATTACGTATATTTTCTTCGGCGTCTTTTTGGGAATAGTTTTATCAACCGCCTTCATTCTTTATAAGAGAAAAAATAATTGGAATGATGCTTATCTTGCAGTTGTCTTTATTCATTCGCTCAGAAATATGATAGCCATCTTGATAGCGTTAATGAGTTAACAATGAACTCGCAACTCCCCCTCGTTTGCGATTTGGATCATACCAAGTCTTGAGAGTTGATTGCTGCTTTCACGAAAGGGGAATGAGCATTTCTTGGGGAGGTAAAACCTTATTTTCTCAGGAAACCTTAGTAGAAAAATCTAACTGACGGTACCTTACCTTATTACCTTATTTTGGCCTGATCATTTTCCGATAAAATGAAATCAACCTTTTATAATAAGGTCAAAAGGTCATCCACTATCCGGATTTTCCTTTTATATGTTGAACATTTGGACGAACTTAGGACCATGGGTGTCCAAATTGACTATTCCAAACAACGAGGCACCTACTATTTTTCGAATGGACATGAAATTGAACTGAATTTTTCTTTTAAAATAATCTCAAAAGAAACCTCAAAGGATATTTTTGGTGGTAATTGTTGTTCTTTTTTTCAGAGTGCTTTTTTTGTGCACTGCACGCCAATACCTTTAGCCCTGTAACGTTACGCGTGCCAAAACCTTGCAGCACGGAAAAGAAAGCAGGGCTTTACAATTGAAATGTAATAAATTTGAGTTATGAAAGAATTATGTGAAATGGAATTAAGAGAAGTGAATGGAGGATCAAGTAGCTATGAAAAAGCAATGGCAACCCTAGGATTGATTGCAGTTGGATTTACAATTGTAGGCTTGGTTGCAACAGGCCCAGTTGGAGTCGCTGTAGGTATTATGGGTGGGTGTCTGGATATTTCAGGTACAGTTGGTGCCGCCTTTCATGCATTTTTAACGAGGCTGTTCAATAAAGTGTGTCAAAGTTAGAAAAGTAATAATGAATAACTTTGACCATGGAAAAGAAAGAAACGAAGAAAAGAGAG
>CAILAF010000109.1 GCA_903832075.1 uncultured Chitinophagaceae bacterium | reverse complement strand
TTTTTTTTACATTCTTTGCAAGAATGTAAAAAAATTCAGAATATTTTTTTAAAGTAAACTTTAAGAACCCAACTTTTTCTACCTCATTATTTTTAATAAGATAAATAACATAGGTATCTAAACGTTTAGAAAATGTTTTTAATTTATTTAAAATATTCCCAAATCGAATCGGATGAACAACAATACTAGTTTTAATAAAAAAAACAGAAGAGAGCTCTTTTATTCTTATATATATATCCTGATCTTCCTGTGCCGCAATCACGAACTGCTCATCAAATCCGTTTATTTTTTTAAAAAGATTCTTATTGATACAAATATTAGCACTCCAAAAACAGCCTCCATTCGTATTAACAGGGCACTCGGCCATATCTTTTTTTAATAAAGTCCAATCATCCGGTAAAATAGCTCCTTCAAAAGCAAGAACTTCGGGGTAATCATCAATAGCTTTTTCATATTCATTTAATAAATTTTTATCCGGCAATATATCGTCATCTAAAAATACTAACCATGCTCCTTTTGCATATTTTGCAGCATTATTTCTATTAGCAGCAGGCCCCCTTTTGGGTCCTTCAACCCACTTTACCCAAGAATATTTTTCTAATATCAAATTCTTTGCCTGTTTTTCTTTGCCGTCATCGCTAACAATAATCTCGTATAAATCGTTATCTATTTTTTGAACATCCGGAAATAAACAATCCAAACATTTTGCTAAAAGATCATTTCGATTACATGTTGGTATAATTACAGAAATTAACATTACTCAATTATTCATACACTTTAAAATCATATCTATATATGCTTGTTTCAAATTTTGCCAAGAATATCGCTCATTTGTATACTTTATCAATGATAACTTGTCAACATTTCTTTTATTAACTTCATCAATTGCCAAACCTAGTACCATTTTATTTTGTAAATCCCTGAATACGCCGAAAGAATTAAGCGTCTGGTGCGTTACAGTGTAGTCATGAACAATGGGTAACAATCCGGCAAATAATGCTTCAGGTAGTACTCTCGGTAATCCTTCATTTAAAGAAGCTAAAATGAAATAATCACTTGCTGCTAAATAAAGTTTCACATGCTCCGGAATAACTTCAATTATTTTATAACTATTTTCTTTCAATAATTTTGACGCAAGTTTTAAAACTTCTTTACTTTGCTGCTCAAATTGACCTAATATTAATAAATAATAGTTTTCGGCATTAAGTAATGAAAATTCTTTGATAACATAATCCATTCTTTTATGGTGCATATTGATTGCTCCCACACTAATAATAATTTTTTTACTACGGGGTAATCCAAATTGCTTCCGAATATTTTTTTTACCCTCTTCTGTTTGTACTGAATTTTCAGTATCTATCCTAAAACCATATGGCAATATTGTTTGTATATCGGTACTCACACCTTTTGAAACCGCATCGTCAAAATACTTTTTTAACAATTGTTGTATATGATCCATTCTTGTAAATGGGGGACCATTAGGTGCCCCGTTACTAAACAATAAACGATATTTAAACCAAAGAAATCGTCGTAACTGCCATAACCATGTTCCAAGTGTAAAATCGCTGTAATAAATCACTACGGGTTTATGCTTTACTAAAGAAGATAACATCCCCAAAAGAAAACTGAATTGCTCTATCCAATAAACTTCTTTGCGTGTTATTTTTGCGATTAATGCAGCAAATTTAGTTTTACGTTTTATACAACTAATTCTAATCTCATGATCTTTTTTATCACCGGCCCCCTTTAATAGATATAACTCAAAAATGTCATTATCCCTTAATGCTTCAAAAGCTTCTTCGGTAAATGATTCATATCCACGGTTGATATGACCAACTCCTGTACAAACAATAAAAACTATCGGCTTTCTTTTGCTCAACTTTTATCTTCAATTGCCGTTTGATAAAAACTCAATTGTTTTTTTGCCAAGTGAGTCCACTGATATGATTCTATAAATGCTATGTCTTTCTCGTTTGACTTTAGCGCAATTGAACCCTTTTCAACTACTTCAGAAAATTGTTTAATCCATTCTTTTTTATTATTTGAGCCACAAAATACATAATCTAGGCTCTTTGATAATAAAGCAATTTCTCCCACATTGGAAAGATATATTGGAGTGCCAACAGTAAGAAAATCAAAAAATTTAATAGGAAATCTGCTTTGATTAAATAATGAATTTTCTAATGGTATTAACCCTAAATCGGAAGCTGAAGCCAATTCACGTGCTTGTTCTACAGTTAACTCTCCCAAATAAATGATATTATCACTTGTTTTTTTAAGCAATTTTTCAATTAAAGCTTTAGGTGGCCCAGCAATAATTAAAGTAGTTTTTGGTTGTAAAGCAACATCTATACAATTTATAGCATCTATCGCCCAATTTAATTCGTTAGCAGTTTTTCCAATATAGGCCACATAAAACATATCTTTTTCCAACCCCCATTTAATTCTCATTGCATTTTTATCTGGAATACAGGTTTTCCAAAAACCATTCCCAATAATTATTTTAAATACCGAAGTTTCTATTCTTTCTAACAAAAAATTAGAGCAAACAGTAACGCCATCACTGATTTTAGCGATTTTTTTTTCAAGAATGGCAGTAACTTTTTTGAAATAATATTCTCGAATATTTTTTGTTTTTACTAATAACCCATCTATCCAAAGATCGTCCCAATCGTATATAAATACAGCATCCTTCTTTTTCCATTTTAAAAAACGCCAAGGAATATATGCTTGTAAAAAAGGCTGAAAAAGATGATAAACCTCATATCTTTTCTTTGGCAAAAACAATAATCTCCTAATGCCTGTAAAAGGATCATTAGGACTATAAAAAAGCCTGCAACTTTGCAAACACGGCACTATAAAATAATCAATCCCATCTCTTACTTCATGCCTTACTTTTGATTTATAATTATGATCTCCGGCATATACATCTATCTCATGTCCTAAATGTTTTAGAGCTATTGCTAAATTATGCCACCTGAAATAGGTTCCGTTAGGAGAATTATATTGTACAAAAAAAGCTATTCTCAACTGATCTGTTTAATGTGTTCAATATTATCCTCGGCATAAGATAATATTTCTTTTAAAATTTTATCTACAGTATAACTTGGCTGCCATTGCCATAGTTTATTTGCCAAACTATAATCTGTGATATATAATGGAATATCAAAACTTCTGTTTTCTGCAATTTTATTAATCTGTTTATCTGCATCAATATCTTCTTTACAAAAAGAATCTAATTGCGCAAGACTTAAAGCATTATCAACTCCTCCTCCAATATTCACTGTTCTATGAATTTTTCTATTCGGTTTTGCAATTTGTTTTTGAATGAGCTGAAATACGTCATAAGGATGCACCATATCTCTAACTTGTTTACCGCTTCCACCAAAACCAATAAAAGAAAGCGGTTTATTTAAAAGATATTGATAAACCCAAAAAGAAAAAATGCCCTGATCTATTTTACCAAACTGACCTGCACCTGCGATCACACCGCAACGATTGATCCAAACTGGAAAACCAAAACTATTATGATATTCTAATGCCAATATTTCTGAAGCTAATTTAGTAGCACCATATAAAGAAATGGGTGCAGTAGTACTAAAACTCTCTGCAATTCCTTTTGATGATAATCCTTGTTGATGATTTACATTTTTATTAATGCTAAAATGATTTTCGTTTTCAACTAATTTTATTTTATTCAAGGCCTCAATGCTATATACCCTGCTCGTGCTTAGCATAATAAGACCCGCACCATCTCTTTTGCATTTTTCTAATAAATAAAATGTGCCGGTTAAATTATCATTGATCAATTGTAATGAATCATTATTTAAGCCCGCCAACACTGATGGATTAGCTGCACAATCAATTATCCAATCTACTTTCGGTATTGCATAAATATCTTTTTGTATGCCGATATCTCCTTTAATAAATTTACAATTGAATTTCGCAAGTTTTCCAACATTGTATTCACTTCCCTTTCTACTCAGATTATCAATACCTATTAATGTTATTGATTTATCTGAATCACACAAATATTCAACCATTTTACTTCCAACAAAACCAGCAGCACCTGTAATTAAAATTGTCAAGGTTGATTTTTTGTTGTAGCAATAAAATTAATATTAGCACCACCTAAAAATAATTGAGCCTGAGTACCCAATAACTTCTCTAAAATAAACTTTCTCAATTTATATTTCCAACCTTTTCCAGGCAAATTCCCATATTCACTCCATTCGTTTATGATCTGATAATTCATTTTGGTTAACATTTGCCTGATTACATAAGGATGCATTGCATTGATATGAGTAGGCATATGAAACCAGAATTTAAACCCCATAATCGAATCAAGATTGGGTGTACATAAAAACACAGCCGCATTTTTTTGATGACTGATCTTATCCAAAATCTTCACCACTACTTCTAAAGGTACATGCTCTACAAAATCACTCATATAAAAAAAATTATACTCATTACCATATTCTTCAATTGCCTGTATTGCGTCCATTTTTTTAACATTCAGTCCATATTCCTGAGCTCTGTTCACAGACAATTCATTTAAATCAACACCTAAAACCTTAACACCATTATCTTGCAATACTTTTACATTATAACCCGGTCCACAACCTATATCTAAAACTGCATCGCCTTTTTTTAAATATTTACTTAACCAACTGTTTTTAAATCTTTCAATAGAATTAATGCTTTCATATGTTTCTAAATCCCAAACATGAAACTCGGGATTATTTTCAAACTGATAATAATTATTCATGAGACTGATTTATTCTTTTTTTCCAACTATCAACGATCTGTTTGATAGTTTCTTTTAAGCTAATGGTTATATCCCATTGAGGATAATGTTCTTTCATTTTGCTTAAATCGCTGTAATAACAAATATGATCGCCTTCTCTGTTTTGTTCTTTATATTCATATACTTGTTCTTTACCGCTAAATTCTTGTGTAATTTCAAATGCCTCAAGAATAGAACAAGTATTATTTTTACCACCACCTAAATTATAAACTTCACCCATTCGCGGTGCCTCAATAAACGCTTCCATGAATTTGGCAATATCATAAGAATGAATATTATCTCTTACTTGTTTGCCCTTATATCCATAAACAAAATATTTTTTTACTTCCAAATTACATTTTACCAAATAACTTAAAAATCCATGCAATTCCACACCGGTATGATTGGGGCCTGTTAAACAACCACCCCGCAAACAACAGGTAGGCATATTAAAATACCGGCCATATTCCTGTACCATAATATCGGATGCCACTTTTGATGCACCGAATAAAGAATGTTTTGATTGATCGATGGTAAATGTTTCTGCAATACCATTTTGATATTTTGCATCATCATAATCCCACCTTGTTACTAATTCTTTTAATTTTATTCTATTGGGTGCATCACCATATACTTTGTTGGTGCTCATGTGTATAAATGGTGAGTCAGGCGCAAATTGTCTGGCAGCTTCTAATATATTTAAAGTACCTACAGCATTGGTATCAAAGTCGTCGAAAGGAATTGATGCCGCCTTATCATGACTCGGTTGCGCAGCAGTATGTACAATAACATTAGGGCGAATATTTTTTATCAATTCCAATATCCCGTTTCTATTGCGAATATCTATTTCGTGATGATGAAAATTTTTAATTATCGTTTGCAATCTTTCCTGATTCCAACGGGTATCTCCTTGTGGGCCAAAAAAAATAGCTCTTTGATTATTATCTATCCCATGTATCTCATAGCCTAATGTTGCAAAATGCACACACACTTCACTACCAACCAAACCCGATGAACCGGTGACTACTAATTTTTTCATATTAATATAAAAATATCTTGTCCATTGTAAAAAAAGCTACGGCTAAACAAATTGATATTCCTTTCTAAAACCAAGAAAAGCAGTAAAGGCATGAACAAACAACATACCTATCGCTGTAATTACGGATAGTAATAGTATACCATGCGGATTAGATAAATCAAGGAACATTATACCAAATACTTGACAACTGATAATACAAATCATATATGACCATGCACCCCACCAAAAAATCCATTTACGTGCACTGTGCATCGTCCATAAAACTCCTCCAATATAATTTAAACAAGCACCTAAAATCATAATACTCAAATCACTTTTTAAATGATAATACTTAGACCCTAAAAGAAATAAATAAAACTGGGGAATAAGCAAAGAAATAAAATAAATGGTAACAGCTACACCTAATGCCAAAAGCAGAATTACAGAATACTTTTTAACTAACTGATTTTTATCTGTTTTTGCTATATGTGGTGTTATGATTACACTATTTATAGTATTCAAAAAAATAAACAATTGTGCCAACCTTCCCAATGCAGCCACTTCTGCAATATTAGAGGTTTTGCCAAAAAACGAGATCAGAAATATCTGAATTTGTCCATAAAAAGCATTAAAAACAAGGCTCGGGAATAATGGCTTCAGGTAATGAACCATTTCTTTAAACTCTTTATTATATTTAACCTCAGTAATTTCAACAAAGGGTTTTGCCTGCTTTTTAAATATTTTCCCATTGACTAAATAGCCCCCTGCATTTAATAATAAAGTGGAAAAGCTGCCAATAGTTCCAGTGATATGGAGAATGAAATTAATGCCCAACTTGAATGATGCAATGGCAATTTGTGGCATATATAATTTACCCATCTTCTGATGCATAACCAATGTAGAATCATACAAACTACAATCAGCTTGCCAGAAAACAGCTAACAAAACAGGAATGAGTATAATACTTAATTCAAAATAGCTCCAAGATTGGATATGTATTATAAAAGGAAGAATAGATAGGGTAATGATACAGGCAATAAAAAAAAGGTAATTTCTCAAGCGCTTTGCTGTTTGAACATAAGCACCTACAACTTTTTTATCATTAACTCTGTTACCAACAAGCGCAATAATACTTGCCGTAAATCCAAGATCAGATAAACCTAGAATCATATTCTGAATACTAAAAGCAACACTAAACTTGGCCTGTTCAGTTATCGATAACCATCGTAACAAAAAGAATCCATTTAAGACTCCCAATACCTGTAGCAAAACTTGTCCAGTAGCAAATTTTGCAAAAAAAGTGATACCCGTTTTAGTTCGATTCAAAAAATAAATTTGGATTAATAAACTGCATCTATGAATTAAAGACAAATATTTAAGAATATCTCCTTATTGGCAATCAAATCATTATTACTATTTTTCATCTCACTTCAAGCATTTAAGGGTATTATCGAATTTTTTAATACTAAAAATATGAAGATCAACCTGAATTTGCCTGCAGGCATGCACCATGACTTTCTTACTCTCGACTCAAAACTCCCGTCTCCCGACTATTTCTTCTTTCCGGGGAGATCAAAATACCCATCAGCTCCTTTCTTAAAATATTTACCGGCATAAGCACCATAGCCATAGCCGTAACGGTATCCAAAGCCGTAACGGTAAATATAACCGTAACCATATCCATATCCATATCCATAATAGCCATATTTGCCACCCATGTGTACATCGTTCACCACCAATGCCACATTCTTTAATTTTCCCTGATTAACAATATCATCCACAAATTCGATCTGACGTTTAAAAGTATAGCGCTGGCGAACCACATATAATACATTATTAGAATGCTCTACCAAAGAATAAGAATCGCTCACCAATCCAACCGGTGCCGAATCGATCACTATAAAATCGTACCGGGTTTTTAACCAATCAAAAAATAATTGTACCCTGTCGCCCATTACCAATTCGCCGGGGTTAGGTGGTATGGGTCCAGAGCGGTAAATATCAAG
>CAILAF010000108.1 GCA_903832075.1 uncultured Chitinophagaceae bacterium | reverse complement strand
TGCAGCATTGAATTTTTATAAAAGGATTGATATTGTATGCACATCGGTGGTGATTCTAAATAAGGGCATTGAATTTTATATTTTTTTTTTTATATTCGTAATCTATATTGCATAAATAACCCTCCATTGATTGGAAGATTTTTTTCTAAAAAAATGGAGTATGAAGTACGAATTAAACGTACTTGAAAAATTAATTGTTGAAACCATTCAACCTTCTGCATTACAAGCAAGATCCCCAATTGCCGTTTCAATGCGTGAGGCAGTAAAGATTTTTTGCAAAGAGAAAGAAAGATTAAGAAAAGCTTTTATGGAAGCTTTTTACAAATGCACAGTGCAGCATGTGTTTGCTTTATATATTGGTCATCATCAACAAGAACTGATCCGTTTTTCAAATATCATTTACTCTTATCAGCAAAACTGTACAGATGCCGCAATGAAATTGGCATACCATAACTGTATGAGTCATATAGAAGATTTGCTTACCATGATGCAACATGATTTTAAAGAATATTTTATACTAACCAATACGGGTACTCAATATTTCAGCAACATTACAGAGCCAATCATTAAAAAAGATAGTGTCGCTTTAAAGAAATTATTTAAGCAAATAAATATTGATGAAACCTTGCAGCAAATTGTGATTGCCGTTTTTGAAGAATATAGAACCGATAAAAATGTTTGTACGTATCACCGGTATTTTTATTTGGAACAGTTGTATAAAAAAATGATCCGGATACAAGATGAAAAAATATTGATAGCATGTTTGTATGAAATGAATTTTAACAGCATTCTATTTTTTAAATATTATATCCTTTACATCAAAACATTGTTTAGTGATACCCATTCAACCGATACAACGATGTTGTTATTGGCTTCCTATATAAAAGAAAACAATCAGCATTTACTATATAACAATTGCGCATTATATCCTGAGGAGATAAGTATCAAAACAATGGTGGGGAAATACTGGGAGGATGAATTATACTTTTTGGAATTACAAGAACCTAAAACAAACTATGCAACTGCAACACAGAAAAAAGGGAAAATAAAGATCAATATTTCGGTAGAGGCATTGGCTTATTTTTTGTTTTTGTTTGAAGAGAGCGGTATGGTAGAAGCAACTGTAAAAAAACAAATTTTTGAACTGGTGGCTAATCATTGCAGCAGTAAAGAACAAATGAATATTGCTTACAAGAGTTTACAAAACAGCAGTTATGATATAAGTGCATATACAAAAAATAAAGTGAAAGATATTTTAATAAAAATGGTGAATTTGGTGAATAGAAAAAATTAATGGTACAGCATCTATTTTTTTGTTTGATTCCTTTATTAAACAAAGTACACCAATAATTCCTAATGCTGTAATTACAAAGTGCAGATTTTTTTATCATCCATCATAGTGGCATAAAATAACAGTATAAGAAAAATATTTTTAAAAATATTTTCCTTATGGGGCATGACTTTCATTGGGGTGGAACCACCTTCTCCACCTTTAACACATTTGTTTATTTGTTCTTTTTGTTCCGGCAAAGAATCAACTGCAGTGATACTTGCTTAAACAATTTTTTAAACTATTAAAACAAAAAAAAATGGGCAAATTTTCAAAAGGCATACTGGGACATTTTTCGGGTACAGTTGGTACGGTAGTAGGCTCTACCTGGAGAGGCATCGGCTATATGCGCAGTAAGGCCAACAAAAAAACAGGAGCGGCAACGCAGGGTCAATTGGAGCAACAGCTAAAGTTTTCGTTGATGATCAAGTTTCTGCAAACCTTAAAAGGATTATTGGAAATCACGTATCAAAATTATGCGGTAAACATGACGGGCAGTAACAGTGCATTATCCTTCAATTTAAAGAATGCTATTACCGGTGTTTATCCCGCATTCGCAATTGATTATAGCATCGCGTTGCTAAGCAGAGGCGATCTGCCAAATGCTACGGGACCTGCCGCTTCCGCAGGTGCAGCAGGGAAGGTAAATTTTACCTGGACCAATAATGCCGGAACGGGTAAAGCAGCTGATACCGATGTTGCTGTATTGATCGTGTATTGTCCGGATAAAGCGCTGAGCATTTATACCACCAATGGTGCAGCCAGAAATGCAGGCACTGATTTGTTTGATGTAACTGCCTTTAGTGGTAAAACAGTACAAACATGGTTGGCTTTTATTTCAGCAGATGGAAATGAGATTTCCAACAGTGTGTTTACAGGACAAGTGAATGTGGTGTAAGTGATAAATGTTAGATGCTAAATGTTAAATGGGAAAATCTAAACACTCAAGCATCATCATTTAAAATTTAAAATTCAACATTTATAATTAAAGAAACATGGAACTGGAGCTATTCAGAACATATTATCCGAACGGAACAAATGGAACACTCAATTATAACAGTCATTGTTTATGCAACACGATAGAGTTGCCATGGAAAGACAATGCAGCAAACCATTCCTGTATTCCGGAGGGAAGATATGAATTGAGGAAAAGATACAGCGATCATCTTGGATGGCATTTGCAAGTGATGAAAGTAGAGAACAGAGATATGATATTGATTCATCCTGCCAATGATGCACAGAGAGAATTGAAAGGCTGTATTGCTCCGGTTTCTGTTTTAGTAGGAGAGGGAGAAGGTCTACGATCAAGAATTGCGTTGGATAAAATAAAAGCGTTGGTGTATCCTGAGCTGGCGGAAGGAAAAGCAGTATGGCTATTTATTAAAAGCATACAAAATGATTTGTCATGCCGACAAACGGAGGCATCTCAACATTAGTAGGTTGTTTAAGTTTTATTAAACATTTTATGAAGCAGAGATTTCCTTATTTTTTATATCAACTTTCTTTTGTCTTGATACATTTTTATATGTTCTTTTCTCTTAAAAGAAAAGAACCATCCCGTAATTCTGCGGGACAAGGCTACAGAAAAACAACTAAAAACTGATTTCATTCGCTAAAATGAAAAAGTCTAAAGCCAGGCAATAGAATGAATGAAATATCGGAGCTGTGTTAAATAGTATTGAGTAAAGCTTTGGAGCTTTCATTTTTTAACGCT
>CAILAF010000107.1 GCA_903832075.1 uncultured Chitinophagaceae bacterium | reverse complement strand
GGTGAATTGATTCGTTTAATGATCAATCATCCGCAGGTAGAAATTAAATTTATCAACAGTTCAAGCAATGCAGGAAAATTTGTTTACGAAGTGCATAAAGATGTGTTTGGAGAAATTGATTTAATATTTACAGATAAAATAAGCGATGATATTGATGTTTTGTTTTTATGTGTTGGACATGGTGATGCAAAGAAATTTTTAGAATCAAATAACATCAATGAAAAAATAAAGATCATTGATCTCTCACAAGATTTTCGTTTAACTCAAAACTCAAAACTCAAAACTCGAAACTTTATTTACGGTCTTCCTGAATTAAATAAAACAGAAATTCAATCAGCAAAAAATATTGCCAATCCCGGTTGTTTTGCAACAGCTATTCAATTAGGTTTATTGCCTTTGGCAAATGCAGGTGTACTCGGAGATGTATATACCACAGGCATTACAGGCAGTACCGGTGCCGGACAAAGTTTAAGCAACACATCGCATTTTAGTTGGAGAGCAAATAATATTTCGGCATATAAAACTTTGCAGCATCAACATATTCATGAGATACATCAAAGTTTAATTCAATTGCAAGAGAATGATGGCGTGCATGTTCATTTTGTTCCATGGCGTGGAGACTTTACAAGAGGTATTTATGTTACATCTGTTGTTGATACATCATTACCACTGGAAGAATTGAAGAATATTTTTAAAGAATATTATAAAGATGCAGCATTTACTTTTGTTAGTGATACAATGATCGATCTTAAACAAGTGGTGAATACCAACAAATGTTTAATTCATATCGAAAAGCAAGGAAACAAAATTGCAATTCATTCAGCAATTGATAATCTCTTAAAAGGCGCATCAGGACAAGCCTTGCAGAATATGAATTTAATGTTTGGATTGGAAGAAAGTGCAGGATTAAAATTAAAAGCAGTTGGGTTTTAAGTTGTACGTTTTACGTTATAAGTGATAATATGCAAAATTATAAAGAACTAAAAGTGTGGCAGAAATCACATTCATTTACTTTGAAAGTTTATGAAATAACAAAATTATTTCCCAAAGCGGAATTATATAGTTTAACAAATCAACTTAGAAGAGCTTGTTCTTCTGTGCCAGCAAATATTGCAGAAGGATGTGGTAAAAATTCTAATAACGAATTAGCACATTTTTTAAATATAACATTAGGTTCTGCAAATGAAGCGGAATATTTTTTATTATTATCGAAAGATTTAAATTATTTAGAAACAATAAAATTTGAAGAATTATCTGATAACATTAACGAGATTAAAGCAATGCTTATTTCATTAATCAATAAAGTCAGAAAATAAACTTACAACGTAAAACGTAAAACTTATGACTCTTTTCGACGTTTATCCGCTTAACAACATCACCATTACAAAAGCACAAGGTTCTTATGTTTGGGATGAAAATGGTGTCCAGTATTTAGACATGTATGGTGGTCATGCAGTAATCAGTATCGGACATACTCATCCGCATTGGGTGAAGCGAATTGAAGAACAATTAGAAAAAATTGCATTCTACTCTAATTCCATCATCATTCCTATTCAACAAGAATTAGCAGAGAAATTAGGAAAGATTAGTGGTAAAGAAAATTATCAATTGTTCTTATGCAATAGCGGTGCCGAAGCAAATGAAAATGCTTTGAAACTTGCATCATTTCACACAGGAAGAAAAAAAATTGTTGCATTTTCAAAATCATTTCATGGAAGAACATCATTAGCTGTTGCTGCGACTGATAATAAAAATATTGTAGCACCGGTGAATGAAACTGACAATATTATTTTTCTTCCGTTCAATGATGAAAAAGCACTACAAAAATGTTTTGATGAACACGGAAAAGAAATTGCAGCAGTTATTATTGAAGGCATTCAGGGAGTTGGTGGAATTAACATTGCGAATGATTCTTTTTTACAATTGATAAGATCATTAACAATTGAACATAGTGCAGTTTATATTGCAGATAGTGTGCAATGCGGTTATGGAAGAAGCGGAAAATTTTTCTCGCACGATTATGCAGAAGTTGATGCTGACATTTATACGATGGCGAAAGGCATGGGCAATGGATTTCCGATTGGTGGCATTTTAATTGCGCCGCATATAAAATCAAAACATGGAATGTTGGGAACGACTTTTGGTGGTAATCATTTAGCATGTGCTGCTGCATTGGCTGTGTTGGAAGTAATTGAAAAAGAGAATTTAATCAGCATGGCAAAACAACGCGGCATGTATCTCATCAATAAATTAAAAAGTATTGATGGAATAAAAAATGTTCGTGGTAAAGGATTGATGATCGGCTTTGATGTTCCCGAAGAATTAAAAGATTTAAAGAAAAAATTATTATTCGATCATTTTATTTTTACCGGAGAAGCAAAACCAAATGTGATTCGTTTATTACCTTCTTTAGCTATCACAAGAAAACAAGTAGATGAATTTTTAGAAGCATTAAATGAAGCGATAGAAGAACTAAAACCCACAACCCCTAAAGGGGAGTTGGAAGGAGTTGCTAAATTGTGATAAGAACATTGAAGTATGATCTCTTTCACTGAAAGGGTCGAATGCACTGATACAAAATATTATTACAAAAATTGGAAACATAATTTAATAACAAACATTATAATTCCCCTTTAGGGGTTAGGGGTATGAAACAATTTATTTCCGTTCATGATGTTAACAATATCAATGCTTTGGTAAAAAAAGCATTGGCTTATAAAGCCGATCCGTTTGCAGATCGCAACTTAGGTACTGACAAACGAATTGGTTTGTTATTCCTCAATCCCAGTCTGCGTACGCGTTTGAGCACACAAGTTGCTGCAAAGAATTTAGGAATGGATGCAATTGTTTTTAATATTGATAAAGAAGGTTGGGCTTTAGAATTTGAAGAAGGAGCCATCATGAGTGGCAACACAGTTGAACATATTAAAGATGCTGCACCAATACTTGGACAATATTTTGATATACTTTGTATCAGAACATTTCCATCATTAAAAAACAAAGAAGATGATTACAGCGAAATGTTCATCAAACAATTTATCAAATATGCAGGTGTACCTGTTGTGAGTTTGGAAAGTGCCACATTGCATCCGTTACAATCATTAACAGATATTATTACCATTCAAGAAGATTTAAAATTCAAAAATCAAAAGTCAAAACCAAAAATTGTTTTGACTTGGGCGCCGCATATTAAACCATTACCACAATGTGTTGCCAATAGTTTTGCGCAATGGATCAATGCCTGGAGTGAAGCAGATTTTGTTATTACACATCCACATGATTATGAATTGAGTGAAGAATTTACAAAAGGCGCAACCATTACACATAATCAAAATGAAGCATTAAAAAATGCAGATTATGTTTATGTAAAAAACTGGAGTACTTATAATGATTATGGAAAAGTATATGAAAATGATCCTGAATGGATGTTAACAAATGAAAAATTAAAACTAACCAACCCCGTAAATGGCGGGGCAAAAGTAATGCATTGTTTACCTGTAAGAAGAAATATAGAATTGAGTGATGAAATATTAGATGGAAAAAATAGTTTGGTTACACAACAGGCCGGAAACCGTGTGTGGGCGGCTCAAGCAGTGCTTTCGGAAATTTTGAATGCTAAATGATGAATGCTGATGGAAAAAGTTTTTGTTATAAAGATTGGTGGAAACATTATTGATGATGAAAAAAAATTAGCATCATTCCTAAAAGATTTTGCTTCAATTGATGGCAAAAAAATTTTGGTTCATGGTGGTGGAAAATTAGCAACCAAGTTAGCATCTCAATTAGGTGTTGAACAACAAATAATTGATGGCAGAAGAATTACTGATGCAGAAACTTTGAAGATCGTAACAATGGTGTATGCAGGTTATATCAATAAAAATATTGTAGCAAAATTGCAATCGCATCATTGCAATGCGATTGGGCTAAGTGGTGCTGATGGCAATGTAATTCAATCACATAAAAGAATGCATCCAACCATTGATTATGGTTTTGTTGGTGATATTGATTCAGTGAATTCATCTTTCTTAAAAAATTTATTAGAACAAAATATTTCAATTGTAATTGCTCCTATAACAGTTGACATGAATGGACAACTATTAAACACCAATGCAGATACCATTGCACAAGAAATAGCAAAAGCATTAGGCAGTTTTTATGATGTTGAATTAATTTATTCGTTTGAGAAAAGTGGTGTATTGTTGGATGTGAAAGACGAAACGAGTTTGATCAAAAAAATTAATCCATCAGCATATAAAAAATTAAAAGAAGAAAAGAAAATATTCGAAGGCATGATACCCAAGCTGGATAATGCTTTCGCGGCATTGCAAAGCGGCGTTAGAAAAGTGATCATTGGTAAAGCAGAAGAATTGAATCAATTAATTTCGGGTAATTCCGGAACAAGTATAATCAATGAATAATCCAGAATTAAATATTTTAATCACCGATGCAATTAACTTATTAAAAAAGTTAATTGCTACTCCGTCATTAAGTAAAGAAGAAGAAGAGACGGCAGAAGTGATTCAAATTTATTTAGAATCAAAAAATGTTATTACACATCAATACTTAAATAATATATGGGCCAAGAATAAATATTTTGATGAAACGAAACCAACTATTCTTCTCAATTCTCATCACGATACTGTAAAACCTAATAAAGCATATACATTAAATCCATTTGAACCAATTGAGAAAGATGGAAAATTGTTTGGATTAGGAAGTAATGATGCTGGTGGATGTTTGGTTTCACTGATTGCAGTGTTCCTTAACTTCTATCATCAAAAAAATTTGAAATACAATTTTGTTTTAGCAGCAACAGCGGAAGAAGAAATTAGCGGTCCAAACGGTGTCGAAATTTTATTGCCACGTTTACCAAAAATTGATTTTGGTATTGTTGGCGAACCAACTTTAATGAATATGGCATTAGCCGAAAAAGGCTTACTGGTATTGGATTGTATTTCACACGGGAAACCGGGTCATGCTGCGCGTGAAGAAGGCGATAACGCTTTATACAAAGCAGTAAAAGATATTGAATGGTTCATGAAATATAAGTTTGATAGAGTGAGTGATTTGTTAGGACCAATGAAAATGAGTGTTACTATTATCAATGCAGGCTCTCAACATAATGTGGTGCCAAGTGAATGTAAATTTACTGTTGATGTTCGTGTGAATGAATTGTATTCTTTTGAAGAAGTATTGGAGATTATAAAAGCAAATGTGGTGAGTGATGTTATTCCGAGAAGTTGTCGGTTGCGTTCAACTTCAATTGCTGTTGATCATCCAATCATTCAATCAGGAATTAAATTGGGCAGAACTTATTACGGTTCGCCAACAACAAGCGATAAAGCATTGATGAGTTTCCCGACATTGAAAATGGGTCCCGGTGATAGTGCTCGTAGTCATACTGCCGATGAATTTATTTATGTTGATGAAATAAAAAAAGGAATTGATTTGTATATTGAGCTATTGAATAATGTTGTGAAATAGTTACAGGTTGCAGGTTTCATGTTGCTTGTAACAAATGAATATAAAGTAATAGAATCGATAAATTTATTTATTGTTGGATTATAATGAAATGATTTTCTTCACCCGAAACCAGTAACTTGAAACTATTATGAAACTCTGGCAAAAAGATATTGATGTAAACAAAGCAGTAGAAAATTTTACTGTTGGAAACGACCGTGAGTTTGATTTACTCTTAGCACCATTTGATGTTCTAGGAAATATTGCACACGCTAAAATGCTTGCCAGTGTTGGATTGTTGACCAATGAAGAATCTGAACAATTAACAAACGAATTAAAAAATATTTACGCATCCATTCAACATTCAACATTTAGCATTCAAAATAATGTTGAGGATGTTCATTCACAAGTTGAATTCTTATTGACTGAAAAATTAGGCGACGTTGGAAAAAAAATTCACAGTGCAAGAAGTCGTAACGATCAGGTTTTAGTTGATGTAAAATTATTTTTAAGAAATGAAATTGAAGAATTGGTAAATAATATTCAACCTTTCTTTCAATTGTTGATTCAGCAAAGTGAAAAATATAAAAATCATTTATTGCCTGGGTATACGCATTTGCAAATTGCCATGCCATCATCATTTGGTTTATGGTTTGGTGCATATGCCGAAAGTTTAATTGATGATATTACTGTATTACAATCTGCTTTTAAAGTTGTAAATAAAAATCCGTTGGGAAGTGCCGCCGGATACGGTTCTTCATTTCCTATAAACAGAACATTAACTACACAATTATTAGGCTTTGCAGATTTAAATTATAATGTGGTGTATGCGCAAATGGGCAGAGGTAAAGCTGAAAGAATTACTTCACAAGCATTAGCAAATGTTGCTGATACTTTAGCCAAATTAAGTATGGACATGTGTCTATATTTAAATCAAAATTTTGATTTCGTTTCTTTTCCAACTGAACTAACAACAGGAAGCAGCATTATGCCGCACAAAAAAAACCCTGATGTGTTTGAATTAATTCGTTCTAAATGCAACAGCATAAAATCATTGCCGAATGAAATAACTATGATGACAACTAATTTGCCTAGTGGTTATCATCGTGATTTGCAATTATTGAAAGAACATTTATTTCCTGCATTTAAAATTTTGAAAGATTGTTTGCAAATGGCTGCATTAATGTTGAGTAATATTTCAATCAAAGAAAATATTTTGAAAGATGAGAAGTATAAATATTTATTCAGTGTGGAAGAAGTAAATAAATTGGTTTTGCAAGGAGTTCCTTTCAGAGATGCTTATAAAAAAATAGGATTAGATATTGAAGCAAATAAATTTACTTATTCAACCGAACTCAATCATACACACGAAGGAAGTATCGGCAATTTATGTAACGATAAAATAGAAGCCATGATGCAGCAAACGCTTGCTGCATTTGATTTTGAAAAAGTAAAAGTTGCTATCACAGATTTACTCAATTAATTAAAGTCCATCAATTTTATTCTTTTATTTACATAATCTTAATTTATCTTGCCAATAAAATTATTTTAAATGAAGAAGATCGTTTTAGTATTGATATTAAGTGTATCAATCGCAGTAATGAATGCACAAACAAAACCTGTTCCGGCAAAAAAGCCAGTAACAACTGTAAAGCCTGCTACACCAGTTAATCCTTTAACTAATTTAAAAGACAGTGCCAGTTATGCATTGGGGGTAAACATTGCAAAAAATATGCAGGCTCAAAATTTATCATCATTGAATATTGCTTTAATGCAAAAAGGATTGACCGATATTTTACAGAATAAAAAAATTGCATTAAGCGAAGAAGCCTGTAATGCATCGGTAACAAACTATATGCAAAAAATGAGTGTTGAAAAAGCAAAAATTGATGCAGGAAAAGCTAATATTAATAAAGAAATTGGTAAAAAATTTTTAGAGGCGAATGGCAAACGTAAAGGTGTTGTAACATTAACTGATGGATTACAATACGAAATAATTAAAGCCGGAACTGATACAACTAAACCAAAATTAACTGATAAAGTAAAATGTCATTATCACGGTACATTAATTGATGGCACTGTGTTTGACAGTTCTGTTGACCGTGGTGAACCCGTAACATTTGCATTAACAAATGTTATTAGAGGTTGGCAAGAAGCCGTTCAATTAATGACCGTTGGAAGTAAATGGAAATTATTTTTGCCATCCTCATTAGCCTATGGCGATAATGCTGCCGGACCAAAAGTAACTCCTGGTTCAACATTAATTTTTGAAGTTGAGTTATTAGGAATTGAAAAATAAAGGATTCATTTTTTTATGAATAATAAAAATATAATCCCGCATAAAGCGGGATTTTTTTTCTTTGCAGTGTAACAAAAGCTGCTTTTAATCGTATTATATTGAACAAAGCGATTATAAAGTAACATTTAGACTGTTTATGACCGAACAAGAATATAACGACTGTGTAAATTTTTATGCTGATAATGTGTATCGCTTCATTCTTAAAAATCTAAGACACGAAGAAGATGCAAAAGATATTGTTCAAACAGCTTTTGAAAAATTATGGCGTAATAAATCTACCGTTGAAAATGAAAAATCAAAATCGTTTTTATTTACCGTCGCTTATAATCAAATGATTGATCATATCAGAAAAAACAAAAGAATACAATTAAAAGAAGCGTTCAATGAATCGGTAAGAACAGGTCATCAAAAAAATAAAAATACTAAACAAGTTTTGATGGAAGCTTTGAACAGATTAAATGAAACACAAAGAAGTTTGGTTATGCTGAAAGATTATGAAGGATATAATTATGAAGAGATTGGCAAAATAACGGGATTGAATGAAAGTCAGGTAAAAGTGTATTTGCACAGAGCAAGATTGGCATTAAGAAATTATTTGGTAAGTGCTGAAAACGTTTTATAAAATGAACATTAACAGAAATAATTACGAAGTTGTTTTTTTACTGTATGTAGACGGAGAACTTTCTGCAGAACAGAAAAAAATTGTTGAATTGTTTATTCAGGAAAATGTCGATTTAAAAGTGGAGCTTGATATGTTATTGCAAACAAAATTGCCTTTTGACGAAATCACTTTTAATCATAAAGATGAATTATTTAAAATCGAAAAAACATCCATTCATATTTCTAACTATGAAGAATATTTTTTATTGTATGTAGATAATGAGTTGAATTCAAATGAAAAGAATGAAGTAGAAAAATTTGTTTTACAACATCCCGAATTACAAAATGAATTTACCTTATTAAAGCAAACACAATTAGAAAAAGAAGAAATTATTTTTACTGATAAATCATCTTTATACAGAAAAGAAAGGAAGCCTTTTGTTTATTTATATTGGCGAAGAATAGCCATAGCAGCCATTTTCATTGGCTTGGGAGTTCTAATATGGAATGTTATTCCTTCCGAAAGAATAAAAGCAGTTGCCAATAATTTGCAACATGTAAAAACAATTGCACAGCCAAAAAATACAGAAAATCAAAGAATCATTTTGCCAAAGGATTTGGTGAACAACAACGAAAACAACGGAACCAATCAAATAGTTTATAATAAAAAAATAAACAAAAGAAAAATAATTGCACCGGCTCAGGAAACAAATAATTTAGTTCGAAATAATTCCATTATTACTTCCAATGAATTAGCAAAAAATGATGTTGATGTAAAGTCAATTAATTCAGTTCAACCAGAAAATACAGAGATTGCAATTGTTAGTAATTCATCATCAATAAATAACATCATTCCGGTTGCTGACAATACTGATTCTAAAAATATAATTCAGCCTGCCGTTTATAAAGAAACAATCTATAAAGAATTGGATACAGATGAAACTGAAAAACCTACTTTATATATAGGTAATTTGGAGATCAATAAAAATAAATTAAAAGGATTTATTAAAAAAGCCGGTCGCTTATTTTATAAATCAAAAGATGAAGATGCAAAAACTTCTATTGCCGGTTTCCCTATTACTAAATCTTCAGAATAATGTTTAAAAAAATTTTATGAAACAAATGATGATAACAGCAATCTTTAGTATGGCTGTAATTGCAACAATCGCCCAAGAAAAAACTGATACTATTAAAGCTGGCAATTTTATTATTATTAAAAAAAATAAAGACAAAGAAATTGCAGATAGTAATCAGCATAAAACATATCGTAATTTAAGAATTCATTTTGGCAACAATGGGGATGCACAAGGAATAAAAATCACTAACGATAGTATTCAAGAAAAACCGCATATTGGTGTTAAAATTCGTTTTAACAATCAAGATGATGTTCTTAAACAAAGGAAAAGAAAGTTATCTAATATTAGTACCAATTGGTGGATCGTGGATCTCGGTTTTGCTAATTTTAGAGATAATACAAATTATACAACAGCACAATCATCCGGTTATTTAAAAACATTGAATGCAGCAGCTGGGCCCGTTACAAAGAACAGTATGGCGTTGAATACAGGTAAATCATCCAATGTAAACATTTGGATATTTATGCAAAAAATAAATATCACGCAGCATATATTGAATTTAAAATATGGCTTAGGTTTAGAAATGTATAATTACAGATACGATAAGAATTTAAGTTATCGTAATTCTCCAAATGCTTATGTGTTTAATGATACTATCAACTTTTCTAAAAATAAAATGTATGCTGGCTATTTAACTGTTCCATTGATGATTAATATTAATGCTACACCACATAAAAGAAATGGTTTTAGTTTTAGTGGTGGTATTAGCGCAGGATATTTAGTTGGCGCTCACGATAAACAAATAAGTGCAGAGCGTGGCAAACAAAAATATCATGGCGATTTTAATTTACAACCTTGGCGGGTTGCATTAATTGGAGAATTAGGATTGGGGCCTGTAAGGTTTTATGGTTCATATAGTTTAAACGCATTTCACAACGAAAACACCGGCTTACAACAATATCCTTATACTGTTGGTATAAGATTCAGTAACTGGTAATAGTTATATCAACTTAATTTTTTCTTGTTTTGC
>CAILAF010000106.1 GCA_903832075.1 uncultured Chitinophagaceae bacterium | reverse complement strand
TCACCAATAACAACATGGAGAAGATAAATAAATTGAGATATGAAAAATATCTTCCGTAATGATGTGGCTCTTCATCATTCATGTATGCCGTTGAATAAACATGAATGAGAAAACCAACGCCGGTAATAATTAATAAGAATAAAGACGACAATGCATCTATCTGAAATGCAAAAGAAATTTTTAAAGAATCAATATTGATGAAATTAAAATAGTCAACAACAAAAGCTCCATGATTTTTTACATCAAAAAATAAAGCAACACTTATTATAAAAGATGCAAGAATAACGCCGCTGCCAATAATAGCAATTAAAGATTTGGATAAAGATTTTCTTCCCAATCCATTAATGAGAAAACCAATCAAAGGCAGCAAAGGAACTAAATAAACAAGTTGATTCATATCTATTAGTCAAAAGTGAAAAGTCAAAAATTTTCTACTTTAATTTTTAAGTCTGTTTAAAAAATTTACATCTACAGAATGTATATTTCTATACATCATCACTATAATAGCCAATCCCACACTTACTTCTGCCGCTGCAACCACCATAATAAAAAACACAAACAATTGCGCTTCAGAGCCTGCAGTAGTTAATTTATTATTTACAAAAGCCAAATTGTATTGCATTTTAGAAAATGCAACCAACAATAAATTAACTGCATTCAACATTAATTCAATACACATAAAAACGATAATAGCATTACGCCGTGTTAATACTCCAACGATTCCGATGCTAAATAATGTTAGCGCTAAAAAAATATAATATTGAATCGGCATATAAACCAAGTTTCAAGTTTCAAGTTTCAAGTTTCAAGTTTTTTACTTGTATCTTGTTTCCTGCAACTTGTGTGATTAATAATCAATTTTTCTTTCCAATCACCACTGCACCAACCATCGCACTCAAAAATAAAACACTACTTATTTCAAATGGTACAACATAATCGCTGAATAATAACTTTCCTAAATTTCCAATCAAACCAATACTTCCTTCTTTCATCATCACAACTTTTTCTTTCATCTCAGATGCTTGTCTAACTAATGTCGCCATTTCTAATAATAAACATCCTCCCGAAATAACACCCGCTAATTTCATCCACCAATTTTTTTGCGGATCAGATGATTTATCCAAATTCATTAACATAATCACAAATAAAAACAATACCATTATGGCACCTGCATAAACAATTAAATTAACGATAGCTAAGAATTGTGCATTCATTAAAATATAATGCCCGGATATTGCAAAGAATACCAAAACCAACCATAATACACTATGCACAGGATTTTTGCTGATCAGTACCATCAATGCGCTTATTAATGCCAATGCGCTTAAGAACCAGAATAATATTTGAATTGCACTCATTTTATAATTTGCAAATTAGCAGATGTGATGATGTGCAGATGATTTTCATTTGCACATTTGCATATCTGCACATTATTTAATTTTTTATTCCTTTCGCTTCTGCTAATTCCAATGCTTCTGTTTTTATATTAGGAATCAACAAATCATTTTTTCC
>CAILAF010000105.1 GCA_903832075.1 uncultured Chitinophagaceae bacterium | reverse complement strand
TGGGCTTATCCGCGTGAATTTAATTCGGCCGCAGATGCAGCACAGGTGCGTGGTTCGCAATATCGCTTTACAACAATCAGTTGGGCATCACCAATATTTTATGTAACGCAGGGATATGCAATTTTGGATAATGCTGAAATGCCGATCGTTGCAAAAGATGATAAAAAACCTAACGATACTTTTATCGAACAATTACAATTAAATGCCGAAGCAGCGATCAATAAATTAAGTGAATTAGGTGTTGGAGATAAGAATCGCGTTGCAGTTGGCGGACATAGTTATGGTGCATTTATGACAGCAAATTTATTGGCACATACAAATTTATTTAAAGCCGGTATTGCAAGAAGTGGTGCATATAACAGAACGCTTACGCCATTTGGTTTTCAGAATGAAGACAGAACTTATTGGCAAGATCCTAAATTATATTTTGACATGAGTCCGTTTAGTTTTGCCGATAAAATTAAAACACCTATATTATTAATTCATGGTGATGCTGATGATAATTCAGGAACATTTCCAATCAACAGCGAAAGATTATTCAATGCAATAAAAGGTCATGGCGGAACTGTTCGTTTTGTTTTTCTTCCTTATGAAGCACACAGCTATCGCGGCAAAGAAAATTTATTACACATGCTTTGGGAACAAAATCAATGGTTAGAAAAATATGTGAAGAACGCTAAATAGAAATAAATTTTAAAAGCATTAGTTAATAAAAAATTAACTAATGCTTTTTTCTATGTTTATGATGATGACTTTTCTTTTGAGGATGTGGAGGATTAATTTTTACATGATGAATTGATGGATTATTCAAATTCTTTCGAATTAAATTTCCAAGTAATAATAAAGCCAATCCAAACAATCCATACAATAATTGTAAAAAGTTAAATTCAGTAATAATTAATTGAAGTAACACTACAATGATTAAGATAAATCCTTCTGCCATCATCCACAATGGATACTTTTTTATATGGTTAATTGAAAAATAAATTGTTAATATGCTTACACCACTTACAGCAAATAACATTATCCATCCGGGAATACTGTAATCATGAAATGGTGAACCTTTTAAGTCATCTAATCTTAATCGAAGCGAATAACCTGTGGAATCTGAAATTAAATGATAGCTTCCAATAAGTGAAGAAATTGCTACTATAACTAATATGGCTATGCATAGCTGTTTGGCTGTTCTCATGGCAAACAAATTTATTCAAAGCAACAACAAGTATTTCAAAATACAATGATTATTATCAGTAAAATATTTTCATTAAGTATGTTTGACTTTCAATACTTCAATATCAAAAACTAAAATACTGTTTGGTGGAATGGCTGCACTTCTGGTACGAATAGAATATGCCAATGCAGAAGGAATAATCAATCTTATTTTACCACCAACTTTACATTTAGATAAACCAATTTGCCAACCTTTAATCACACGGCTTAATGAAAAAGTAGCAGGCTTTTCATCTTTTGTTTGATCAAAAATAGAACCATCACTTAATAATGAACCTCGATAATAAACAGTGACGGTATCATTCACTAACACATTTTCACCATTGCCTTCTTTCAATATTTGATAATACACTCCATTCACTGAACCGGATGTATCAATTTTTTTATCAGCAACAGATTTATATATTTCAGCAATTTCCTTTTTTAATTCAATTACGCTATCTATGTTTTTAGTAACATCAATTACAGGTCTTTGTTTGTTTGCTAATCTGGAGAATTGCTCTCCCAATTTTCCAATTTTTACATTATTATCAAATCCTCCATTCAATAAAAAAAAATTATTATTCTCTACACCAGCCGCAATATCAATCCTGTCAAATGCTTTAGCAGTTGCATCTCCAGTGAATTGCACATCAGTTAATTCAATCCATTTTCCATTACTTGTTTGTATCCACTGATTTCCAAAATATGCTTTGCGCATAAGCTGACCATTTACACCGGAAAAATTTTCACTGAAAGAATATAATCTGTTTAAGTATTTCCCATCTCGCGGTGCTTTAAAACTTGCAATCAATTTCCATTTTTGAAATTCAGGCAGATAAATATATCCGGAATAAATAGTTGTATGAGTTATTGAATCAGGAATTGCATTAACTAAAAACTTATAAGTACTATCTGTATTCCATGGATAAACCCAATGACTATGACCGCCTGTTCCTTCATTACCAAAACCTTCAGCAATAACATCTTCACCTTTTGCCATTAATTGAACTTTATTACTATCGGCAACTTTACTTCTGTCAACCGCTTCATTGCCAGCATCCCAAACCGAAAAAATAACTCTTCGTTCGTGTTCACTATTCACTTGAATTCCAAAATATCCTCTGGCAAAACCACAAGCCATGTAATAAGTATGAATTGGATCAAACCCTTTAGGCACGGTAATTTCATTATAAAACTGAGTTACCTTATTACTATCGCTGATTGGATATCTTAAATGAACAGAAGCCGCATTGCGGCGCAATTTTTTATTGAATTGAAAATTACCATCATCACTAACTAATTGTAATGAAAGAATATTGGTAAGAATTTTTTTTGAAATATTTTTTGCTGTTAGTGTTATTCTATAAAAACGCGGTTCGTTATTAAATATTTTTGGCCCTTTGCATAATTGATACGAATTACTTTGAGGAATAGTAACAGAAAACTTTTTATTATCTACTTCTATTAAAATAATATTATTACCGATTTTATTTTTTGCAAGAATATTGATATTGAAATAACCCGGCGAATTAGCATAAAAATAAAATTCAACTTTTTGATGCACATCATTCCAAATTAATGAGCTATCATTTTTACTAAATAAATCATCTTCATCATTTTCTGCCGGAACAGCATAAGCTGTATATGCAGGAATAGTTACACTTTTTTGTGCGAATAAATTTTCAATCACTAAAAAACAAACAACGAACACAAAATATTTTTTCATAAAGTGATTTTACTTAAAATCAAACTTACAGAAAACAAAACCAATTTACATTTTAAATATTGGTTTAAAATTTTTCAAACAAATCTCCATCTTATTGGTATTATCACGGAATTGTCAAAAAATTAATTAAACGTTTGTTTAATTCAATCATTTGTTTAATTTTGCTATTGTATTAATACCAACTATGAGCCTTGACAAAAAAGAACATATTATTGATGTTGCCATAGAACTCTTTGCAGAAAAGGGGTTCGAAGGAACCAGCATTCGTGAATTAGCCGCTAAAGCCGATGTGAACTTGGCAATGGTTAACTACTATTTTGGCAGTAAGGATAAATTGTTTGAGGCAATGGTTGAATACAAAGTGAGTTTTATGAGGGGCAAAATTGAGGAATTGGAAAAAGATAAATCACTGAGCGAGTTAGAAAAAATGGATAAGATTGTTGAAGGCTATGTAGAAAGATTTTTATCGCATCCCGAATTTCATAAAGTATTACAACAGGAAATGTTGGTTTCTCCAAGAGAAGAAATGCATAAACGAGTAATGGGCATTTTTAAACAAAACACCGAAAATATTACCCATATTATTGAAAGAGGCATTCGCAAAAAAGTATTTAAGAAAGTAGACCCTCAATTAACTTTTGCTACTTTAATTGGAACTATCAATCAAGTGTTGATGTCAAAATCGTTATGCAATATATTAACTGGTAAAGATGAAAAATTCAATCCGTATACTGATGAACATTTTAAAAAAAGAATCATCAATCATTTAAAACAAATATTACACGATCATTTATTACTTCATTAATCCTACATCATGGAACAGCAAACAACTGAGCAAAAGAAAAAATTTCCCGTTCGTCTTATTATTCTAATTGTAGTACTACTGATAGGCGGTTATTTTGGTTATCAAAAAATAAATTTTGCTTTAACGCATGAAAGCACCGACAATGCACAAATAGAAGCACAGATAACACCAGTATTACCAAGGGTTTCAGGCTTTGTAAAAAATATCTCTATTAAAGATTATGACAGTGTAAAAGCCGGCGAATTGGTGATGGAATTAGACGATGCCGAACTAAAAACGCAATTAGATGAAATGAATGCTGATTATAGACAATCGCAAGTGGATATTATTAATGCAAAAGCATCTCTAAATAATGCATTGGTTTCATTAAGAGTGAATAAAGGAAATATTGATCTGAGTAAAGTAAAATTGCAACAAGCAACAGAAAATTTACAACGCGATAAAAGTCTATACACCAGCGAAGCCATAACAAAAAAACAATTAGATGATAGTCGTTATGCATTTGAAACTGCACAAAAACAATTAGATAATTCTAACAATGATCTTAGTTCTGCTGAAAGTAGGATTGCTATTTTACAAGCTTCCGTACAAAAAACAGAAGCAGCATTACAAGTAAAACAAGCAAAGATTGAGGAGCAAAAATTAAAATTATCTTATACAAAAATATTTGCACCGCAAGCAGGAAAAATTGGTAAGAAAAATGTAAGTGAAGGACAATTTGTGCAAGCCGGCACACCTGTCTTCTCAATTGTAAATGATTCTGCTTATTGGATTGTAGCCAACTTCAAAGAAAATCAATTACACGCATTAACGCCCGGAAAAAAAGTTGATATAAGAATTGATGCATATCCCGATCTTAAGTTAACCGGCACTGTTGCAAGTTTAAGCGAAGCAACAGGTGCTAAGTTTGCATTACTTCCTCCGGATAATTCAAGTGGCAATTTTGTAAAAGTTACGCAACGTCTTCCTGTAAAAATTTGGATTGATGATGTTGAAAAATATAGAAATCTTTTACGCGCCGGATTAAGTGTATTCATTGTTGCCGATAATAAATAATTTTTTTTGAAACATGGCTACACTTAAAGGTTTTGCAAGGGCTATTATTGTAATTACTACAGTTACTGCAGCAGTTATGGAGTTGATTGATACTTCCATTGTGAATGTTGCATTAAACGATATGAGCGGAAGCTTAGGAGTAAACATTGAAGATATTAGTTGGGTAATAACTGCTTATGCAATTGCAAATGTTATCATCATCCCGCTCACCGGTTTCTTAGCTGAATTTTTTGGCAGGAAAAATTATTATATCGCATCAATGATCATCTTCACTATTGCATCATACATGTGTGCGCAATCAACAAGTTTAGTTGAGATCATTATATGGAGATTTATTCAAGGTGTTGGTGGTGGTGCATTATTATCAACTTCGCAAGCAATTTTGTTTGATGCATTTGAACCGAAAGACAGACCAATGGCTGCAGGCTTATTTGGAATGGGATTAGTGTTAGGACCAACACTTGGACCAACATTAGGAGGTTATATTATTGATCATGCATCATGGCCTTTAATATTTATGATCAATATTCCAATTGGTATTGTTGCAACATTACTTTCATTTTATTTTCTTGATAAGAAAGAAGATGAAGGAAAAAATAAAAAAAATATTCATATAGATTATACAGGAATATTATTATTAATGGCAGGTATTGGATGTTTGCAATATGTTTTAGAAAGAGGCGAATCGGAAGATTGGTTTAATAGTGAAATCATTCGTATATGTTCCATTATCGCCGCAGTTGGTTTGGTAGCATTTATTACTTATGAATTAAGTATTAAATCGCCAGCAGTTAATTTGCGAGTATTAGGAAACAGAAACTTAGCATTCACTACTATATTTACTTTTGTAGCAGGTTTTGGTTTATTTACTTCAGTATTTGTTTATCCGGTATTAGCACAAAGAGTATTAGGATTCACTGCATTCGAAACAGGCAACTCTTTATTGCTTCCAACATTAGCGGCGGTAATCATGATGCCAATAATTGGCAGAACAATGAGTAAAGGTATGTCGCCAATACCCTTTGTAGTAGTAGGTTTCAGCTTATTCGCAATTTACAGTATGCTCAGTGCAAGTATGAGTCCTGAAGTTGGGAAATGGAATTTCTTTTTCCCTTTATTGATAAGAGCTGTTGGTATTTCAATGTGTCAATTACCATTAATTAATCAAGCTGTTGCAGGACTTGCACCGAAAGATTATGCTTCAGGTATTTCACTAAATAATATGATTCGACAATTAGGTGGTGCATTTGGAATTGCAATGGCTAATAATTATGTAGCGAATAGATATGCCCAACACAGAAGTGATTTAGTTAGTGCAATGCCAAATGGTTCTCCTTTACTAACAGAGAGATTAAATATGTTATCACAAAATATCATCGGCAGAACAGGTGATGTTGCCGGAGCAACAACTAAAGCATATTCTGTTTTAAATAGTTCGGTTGAAAGGCAAGCTTATTACTTAAGTTATTTAGATACGTTTAGATTAATCGCAATTTTCTTTGTATTAGTAATTCCTTTAGTTGTTTTTTTAAGAGTTAAGAAAAAAACGGCAGCAGAAATTACAGCAAGTATGCAAGCAGCAACCGAAGCACATTAATTATAAAATAATAAAGTTGAACATTTAACTATAAATGGAATAACAATGAAAAAAATTTTTATCAGCATATTAATTATTACTGCATCTGTTGATGTGAATGCACAAGTAAAAGCGAATAATGAATTAAAGACTTTGATTAATCAATCATTTGGATATTTTCCAAAAGTAAAAGAAGTGGAAAATACTGTTACTACAGCAGAACAAAAACTAACATTAACGCAATTGAATAAACTGCCCGATGTTACAGCAAATGCGGCGTATGATTACGTTAAACCAAAAATTGAAATTCCTTTTCCGCTTGGGCCAGGCGGCGCAATGGAAAATTTTCAATTTGCACCTGTTCACAATTTAAACGGTTCGGTTAACGGCAGTTATTCTTTATTTGATTTTGGAAGATTAAAAAGCAATATTCAAAAATCAAAAGATGATTTGCAATATGCTAAACATAATGTTGATTATGTAAAATCTCAATTAGCCTATCAGGTTTCCAATATTTATTACAACATCGTTTATTTACACAAAGCCATTTCTATTCAGGATAGTGTAATCAATTTTTTGAATGATACTAAAACAGATATTGAAACAAAATTAAAAAATGGTGATGCATTAAAGATTGATTTGCTAACTATTAAATCAAATATTGATGCAGAACAAAACAGAAAAGTTGATTTACAAAATGCTTTACAAAAACAATTGAATTTATTGGAATACACCAGCGGTATAAAACAAAGTAGCGGAACTGCTTTTGATTTTGATTTGAATTTGTTAGATATTGATGGCTCCTTAAGTGCAGCTCAAACAAATAATGTAGATTTTATTTTAGCAAAAGATAAAATTAAACAATCACAAAGCGATGTAGAGATTGCCAAATTAGGCGACAAACCTTTTGTTGGTTTACACGCTGGTGCAGGAATTAAAAATGGTTATGTTCCCGATGTAAATAATTTAAAATTCAATTACCTAGCTGGTGTAAGTTTATCTGTTCCAATTTATAATGGAGGCAAAACAAAACAACAAATAAAATTGGCAGAGAATAATGTTAAGCAAAATGAATTGGCTGTTGAAACTTTGAACAATAATTATAAAAAGGATATTCAACAAGCATTGACAGATGTTAGAAGTAATATAGAAAGAATAAAAAATACAGAAGGACAAATTGATCAAGCCCTTGCTGCGCAAGCATTAGCGCACATACGTTATAAAAATGATGTTGGTACCAATTTAGAAGTTACCAATGCAAGTACTAATGTGCAAAGAGCGTTATTAACCAGATTGCAATACGAATATCAATTGTGTTTAGCCAAAGTTGAATTGGTAAGATTAATGGGTTACCAGTATTGGTAAATCCCTATACCCTAAAGGGGAATATTTTTTTAGTAGATTATATAAGGTGGTTTAATAACTGCCATTTAGGGGCTGAGGGTTACTATTTCGCATCAAACCAAAGTGGAGTTTCATCATCGGGAGAAGCGTTATAATTAATAAATAACTCCTCTCCTTTTTTAATATTTTTTACAGTAAATATTTTCATCAAATTATTATCATAATCCATTTCATAATCGCAATTGGCATGATAAGAATGATTAT
>CAILAF010000104.1 GCA_903832075.1 uncultured Chitinophagaceae bacterium | reverse complement strand
TTATAACTCCAATGACTGATTTCTTCGGTTACTTCGTCATAACGACGGCCCATAAAACGTTTAACACTGCTAATAGTATTTTGAGGATTAGTAATTGCCTGACGTTTTGCAGGATCACCAACTTTACGTTCACCATTTTTTAAAAAACCAACAACAGAAGGTGTTGTACGACGGCCTTCATCATTAGCAATAACAACTGGTTCATTGCCTTCCATTACAGAAACACAACTATTCGTTGTTCCTAAATCAATTCCTATAATCTTTGCCATATATTATTTTTATTTTGTTAATGAGTTAATAATTCAATTATAGTTGTCAACCATTATGCCATTACAAAAGAAAGTGCAAAATTGTCAGCCATCACTTTTATAATTTATTTGCAAAACTTCGATTCAATACTCTTGAAAACTTTAGCATTAAATCTTTTATCAAATAAGACAAGCACTGTATCTTTCGGCTCTAACAATAATCAATTCAATTTTGTTTTGGGATATTGTTTTTTAACCTCTGTAAAAGCTGATGAACTGTATTAAAAAGAAAATTCGCAAAGTATTTTTGCTGATTGTCTTGATGGCAATATCATTTAACATTATTCATGCACAAACGAACATTGTGCATGGTAAAGTGATTAATTACTTTACCAATGAAACAATTTCTTTTGCAAGCGTATATTGGAAAAAAGCAGGAAGCGGAAGTATTACCGACAATGCCGGTAATTTTATTCTTCGCAAAACAAATTTTGAGCATGATACGATTATTGTAAGTTATATTGGTTATAAAGATATATTTCATGCTTTTAACCCCAAAAAAGATACCGGCGAAATATTATTATCTCTGAATGAATTAAAGTTAGCTAACACAGTTGAAGTAAAAACAAAGTTCAATAAAGGTTTACGTTGGTGGAAAGCTATTGTTTCAAATAAAAAAGAAAATAATCCTTATCAATTTAATAATTATTCCTATGAACTTTATAATAAGTTAGAATTGGATGTCAACAATATTAATCGTTCATCTTTCGAGAATAAGAAATTATTAAAACCATTTGCATTTGTATTGAATAATATTGATAGCATTTCTGATGCAAAACCTTTCTTGCCAATATTTTTAACTGAATCAATCAGCAATTTTTATTACAGCACGGATCCATATAAAATTCGTGAAGAAATAAAGGCTGTTCAAACCAATGGTATAAAGAACGAAACGGTCATGCAATTTATGGGCGGTGTAAGTCAAAAAATAAATGTGTACGAAAATGTTATTATTGTTTTCGGTAAAGAATTTATTAGTCCATTAAGTAATGTTGGTGATAAATATTATAATTATAAAGGTGCTGATACACAAACAATTCATCAGCAAAGATATTTTCATTTACTTTTTACTCCTAAACAAGTTGGCAGCAATACTTTTAGTGGTGATTGCTGGATTCACAGCACTACTTGGGCAATTCAAAAAATAACATTAAATATTTCTCCAACAGCGAATATAAATTTCGTCAATCATTTAAGCATCATTCAAGAATTTACGCAATCAAATAATGGCAAATGGGTTTTTGCAAAAGATAAATTCATTGCCGACCTATCTCCTCTCAAAAAAGAAAAATTAAGTTTCATTGGAAGAAAAACTGCCACCTATAAAAATGTACAAATTAATCAAACCAATATCACTGACATACTTGCTAAAAATAAAGTTAAAGAAGAAGTAATTATAAAAGATAGCGCTAAAAATAAAGTGGACAGTTTCTGGAATACCAACAGGCATGAACCTTTGAGCTTGAATGAAAATAAAGTGTATGAAATGATTGACACATTGAAACATATGCCAATTTTTAAAAAATATAGTAACACTTTACAATTTATTTTTGATGGTCATGTAAAATATGGGGCAGTTGAAATTGGTCCTTGGTTCAAATGGATTAGTGGTAATCAGTTAGAAAAAGTTAGAATGCGTTTTGATTTAGGCACAACGGAAAAATTCAGTGAACACTTGCGCTTATATGGTTATTTAGCTTATGGATTTAAAGATGATAGATTTAAACAAAAAATTGGTGGTGTTTATAAATTTAGCAATCACGAAAACTGGACTGCATCTGCATCTTACACAAATGATTTGGATAACGGAAGAATAAAATATAACGATGATGCCGATGCAACTATTGATAATGTATTTAGTCAATTAATTCGCCGTCAAGGTATTAGTCAAAAATTTATTGGTGTTGAAGAATATAAACTTTCTCTCTCAAAAAAAATTAATAAAACAGTGAGTGCTCAAATAGCATTCTCAAAATCAGAATATTTTCCTTATGCACCATTACCCTCGCAGCAATTTTTTGCATTAAATGGCGACGATGGTATAATTAACTCAGAATTAAGTTTAAAGATTCGATATGCACCCAATGAAAAAGAAATTGAGACAAGAAGAAGAACCATTCGTGTAAAAGGTAATTTACCGGTGTTTGAATTTAAATATGAAAAAGCAATTCCAAATGTTTTTGAAAGTGAATATAATTATCAAAAAGTTTCATTATCAGTTGAGCAAACATTTCGAATTCCACGCTGGGGACAAATTAATTATTTAGTTTACGGTGGGAAATATTTTGGAGACAGCATCCCTTTTATGTTATTGGAAATTCATCCTGGCAATGAAATCTATTACTATAATAAACAATCCTTTAATTTAATGAATCGCTTTGAATATTTCAGCGATCGTTATGTTGGATTTAATATTGAATACAATTTCGAAAAAAAATTGATGCACTTGTTACCTTTCTTACGCAAATCAAAGGCAAGGCAATTTATTAATATAAAAACTGTTTGGGGAGATCTAAGCACAGCTGATAGAATCTTTAACAGGCTTGAGTTTACAAATTATCGTTTAAAAAGCTTAAGAGGAAAAAATTATTCCGAAATAGGTACAGGCTTCGATAATTTATTTAAATTTTTTAGAATAGATTTTGTTTGGAGAATAGATCCACCTTTTACAGTGCCGCCTACATCAACTGTTCCTAACAACCCACAACACTTTGCTGTGTTTGGAAGTTTTCATTTGCAATTTTAATTGATTATTCTTCTACCGATTTAAAAGTAAAATTCTTTTGAGAAAAATAACTGAAAGCAACAACAAAAACTGTAGTTAATATTTTTGATGGAGTTGGATACCAACGAAAAACATCTACAAATAATTTTAAAAAGCCGTAATTTAAAATCAAACAAAAAAGAACTACTGTAAAATATTTTGCTAATTGTTCTCTTTTACGAACAGAAGTCTCTTGAAAAACTACATACCTGCTTAAATAAAAACCAATAGGAAATGTTACACAAAATCCAACCAAAAAAGCAGCAATATGCGGACTAACAGTTAAATGAATACTCGGAAAATTTAATGATTTTTTTTCGAAAATGTAATTATACGAAATAAAGAATAAACTAATATCTATTAAAGTATTAAATCCACCACACGCCGCATAGCGAAAGGTTTGCAGAGGCATTAATTTTTTAACCAACGGATAAAAAATATCAATTAATGCCAAAATTGTTTTTCTAATGTTTTCGTGCAAATGCATCATAAATAGCGACGAAGTTAAGGGGATAATCAATTAGATTTGCAGCATAAATGTTAAGAATAATGAGTGTAGTTGATCAGATAAAAGAAGCGGCTGCAAAAGCAATTAAAGAATTGTACCAGTTTGAAATAAACTCAAAAGATGTTTTGGTAAACGCCACTAAGCCTGAGTTTGCAGGAGATTATACAATTGTATTATTTGCTTTTGTAAAACAATTAAAAAAATCGCCTGATGCTTTAGGAAATGAATTGGGAAATGAGTTGATAAAAAATCATTCAACTATTTTTTCATCATTCAACATCATCAAAGGATTTTTAAATCTAACCATCACTGACGAATATTGGATTAATTTTTTACAACATCAACTTAATAACTCCACTTTCGGCATTAAAGAAAAAAATGGCGAAAGAGTAATGGTTGAATACTCCTCTCCCAACACTAATAAACCTTTACACTTAGGACATTTAAGAAATAATTTTTTAGGATGGAGCATCGCTGAAATTTTAAAAGCCAATGGTTATGATGTAATGAAAACATGCATTGTAAATGATCGCGGTATTCATATTTGTAAAAGCATGATTGCTTGGCAATTGTTTGCAAATGGTGCAACACCGCAATCAACAAATACAAAAGGTGATCATTTTGTAGGTGATTATTATGTAAAATTTAATGATGAATATAAAAAGCAAATTGAAACACTGAAAGCTGATGGCGCAACACAGGAAGATGCAGAAAAAAATGCGCCTATCATGAAAGCAGCTCAACAAATGCTTATTGATTGGGAAGCCGGAAAGCCCGATGTAATTGAATTGTGGAAGAATATGAATAGTTGGGTTTATTCAGGTTTTGATGTTACTTATAAAAAAATTGGAAGCAATTTTGATAAAACTTATTATGAAAGCACTACTTATTTATTAGGAAAAAATTTAGTGGAAGAAGGTTTACAAAAAAAAGTTTTTTATAAAAAAGATGATGGCAGTGTTTGGATTGATTTAACCAAAGATGGATTGGACGAAAAAATTGTTCAACGAAAAGATGGCACTTCGGTTTATATAACACAAGACATTGGATTGGCTGAACAAAAACAAAAAGAATTCAATGCGCAAAAAAGTATTTATGTAGTTGGCGATGAACAGAATTATCATTTTAAAGTATTGAAATTAATTTGCCAGAAATTGCAATTGCCATCTGCTGATGGTATTTATCATTTAAGTTATGGAATGGTTGAATTACCAAGCGGTAAAATGAAAAGCAGAGAAGGCACTGTTGTTGATGCTGATGATCTGATTGATGAAATGATAAATATTTCTCAACATAAAACAGAAGAATTAGGAAAAGTAAAAGATTTTACAGTTGAAGAATTAAATGAACTGTATGATACCATTGGATTAGGCGCATTGAAATTTTTCTTACTGCGTGTTGATCCAAAAAAGAAAATGGTGTTTAATCCGGAAGAAAGTATTGACTTTCATGGTTTCACCGGGCCATTCATTCAATATACTTATGCAAGAATAAAAAGCATTTTAAGAAAGATAGAACAGGTTTCAGGTTTCAAGTTTCAGATTTCAGGTTCTTTATTACTGTTAGAGAAAAAATTAATTATTCAATTAGAAACATTTCCTGCAACGATTGAAGAAGCAGCAACAGAATATGATCCTTCAAAAATTGCTATTTATATTTTTGAATTGGCAAAAACATTCAATTCATTTTATGCCGAACATTCTATTGCCAATGCAGAAAGTGAAGAGAAAAAAGTATTGCGTTTACAATTGGCGCGATTAACAGCAGAGGTTTTAAAAACAGGTATTGGTTTATTAGGAATAAAAGTTCCGGAAAGAATGTAAAGCAATTGAAAATTGATAATTAGAAATTGACAATTACATTTGTTATCAATTATTCATTGTTAATTATCTACTGCCCGGGTGTTGAAACTGGTAGACAAGCCACCTTGAGGTGGTGGTACTCGAAAGGGTGTGCAAGTTCGAATCTTGTCTCGGGCACAAAAAAAACTTCATCAAAAAAGATGAAGTTTTTTTATTACATCACTAAAAGATTTCTATAAGGATAAATAAAAATCAATCGCAAAAAAAATTATTTATTCTCTTTTACTAACTTTCTTAAAATAGCCCATTGCTTTAATGCATCTCTTGCATCAACTGCGGGATAACCCAATACTTTTTTTCCTGCTTCAACATCTTGCATAACACCCGACATACCGCCAACCAATGCACCACTACCAACATTCACATGGTCTGAAATACAAACTCCGCCACCAACTATTACACCATCACCTAATGTTACAGAACCCGCTAAGCCACTACTTCCTGCCATTATACAACATCTTCCCATTTTACTATTATGACCAATTTGAACAAGATTATCAATTTTACATCCATCAC
>CAILAF010000103.1 GCA_903832075.1 uncultured Chitinophagaceae bacterium | reverse complement strand
TATATTGATAATCTTATTAAATCAACCTTTCGTTATTTTACAATTTTTAGTACAGACTCTAAAGTTCCTGATTTTACTTTAACAAAATAAATTCCATTTGCTAAAAATGAAATATCTTTTGTTTGATGTTGCGATATTGTGGATACAAATTTAAACGAGTGAATTATTTTACCTGTTATGTCACTAATTTCACATTCAATTAACTCATCAGGTTTAAAATTATAACCAAGATCCATTTTATCAACAACAGGATTTGGGCTTATAGTCATTAGATTTTGCCAATTGCTTGTTATGTTAAAATCTATAGCAATCACTGATGAATAAGAATATTTTCCATCTATATCAATTTGCTTTAAGCGATAATAATTTACTTCAGTTAAAACAGGTTGTGCATCAACTATTGAATAATTTATATTTTTAGTTGAGTTTCCTGCCGCTTTTACATTTGCTATTTCAACAAAATTACTTGCATCAAAACTTCTTTCTACAACAAACACCGAGCTATTAATTTCACTTGATGTACTCCATTGTAATTCAACTTTGGTTCCTTGCTTCTTAGCTGTAAAACTGTTAAGTACTACCGGTAATGAAGATGGATTTGCAAATACTAAATAAAATCTTGTTGCACTATAAGATGCTGCAACGGCTGTAGTTGTGAAACTGTAAGTTGATGATGTTGTTAAATCCGTTAAAGTTGATATGTATTTATCATATAAATAAGGATGAATATTGTTATCAAAACTGCTTGCTCCGTTAAAGTTTAAAGTATATGTTTTGGTGGCAGCTAATCCAGCTTTAATATAAATAGTATCAATTGCTGTTGACGATGCAAAAGGTTCTATTCCATTAAATGTAAGCAATGTATTATCTGATGAAGTATAAGTTCCAACAGAACCTGTTCCATAACTCATTTTCAAACCATCAATATTCTCAATAGCATGAGTTGCTCCTGTATAGGTAAATAGAATGGCTTCATCTAATACAGCTGAGTCCTTCAATTGGATTTTCAAGTTATTTCCCAAATTACCTTTACCCATTATTTGGGTTGTTTGATCTGTGCTTTTATAAGCTTCTTCATAAGTTAATGTGGTGCCACTTGTTGTACGAACAAAAAAAGCTTGACCTGATTGAATGATATTGGTTCCACCATTTACTGCTCCTGCAATTGGATTCCAGCTTGCATAAAGTCCTGCTGTACCAGCAGTTGGATTCCAAATGTATATGGTTGAATTAATACTGCCGCTTCTTGCTGAAGCCCATGTCGAATTATTCCAATCAATAGCAGATGGGTAGGGATTTGAAACAAAATTCCATCCAAAACCTTTTGCTGATGTATAGGTTAAGGTTGTGTTTACGGTTCCTGTTGTTACGGTTCCTGTTGCACTTAAAGTTACATCTGTTGGTGTGCCATATAAAGCAGGTGAACCAGTTGTTGTAAGTAAAGTACAACCCTGAGACCTATCACCTCTGACAAAAACTCGATAAGCTGTTGCTGAACTCAAATACGTAGATGTTGTATTTGGTATGGATGCCCATGCTCCTGCTGTTTCTGAATAGGTAAATATTGAACCAGCGTTACCTGCG
>CAILAF010000102.1 GCA_903832075.1 uncultured Chitinophagaceae bacterium | reverse complement strand
TGATACCAATCAGGTAGTTTGTCGTTTTTAATTTCTTGGCTTTTGTCCCAAACACCACAATTTATAATTGTAGAACTCAGATCAGTATGTAGATATTTTTCTATGAATTGCTTCTGATAAGTACCAAGTGCAATTAAACCACTAGGAGGATATTTTCTTATAACTTTTTCTATTCTTCTTAAAAAAAAATTCTTCCGAGAAATTAATCCTGCTGCAATAAATGCTTCAGGAAACAAATCCATCGACCAATAAATCCATTTTTTATTTTTTAATAAAATTGCAGCCCAAAAATTTAGAAATGGAGGATCGGTCATTACTATAATAGGACCATTACTTATTTTAATTGCTTTCAGAATTAAAAATAATGATTCAAAAAAGCTTGCTACCAATCTTACAAGATTGTTCTTCCCATCATATAAACTTTTAACAGAAAACAAAGTTCCATTTGGTATGTGATTGCCAACACCACCTGCATATTTCGCATTAGCATGAACTACTTTGACAATAATATCTGTATGGGATTGTAAAAATGATGCCAATTGATTGGCAGACTCTCCTGTAATACCAAATGACGGCGGGTAATTTTTATTGATAATAGTTACTTCTTGTTTCTTTGTATCCACGCCGTGTAAATTTCTAAAAAAGTAGTTTCTAAATTTTTTGTAATATCCCAATTAGGATAATCAGTTTTCATTCGCGATAAATCACTGTAATAACAAATATGATCTCCTATTCTGTTTATATCGCTATATTGATACAGCATTGATTTTTGCGAAATATTTTCAATTAAAGAAAATGCTTCTAACAGAGAACAAGTATTATTTTTTCCACCACCAATATTATAAACAGCAGCAATCTTTGGTGACTTTATAAATTCATGAATAAAGTTTGCTACATCATATGAATGAATATTATCCCTTACCTGTTTGCCTTTATAACCATAAATGGTATACTCCTTTTCTTCCAGATTACACTTTACTAAATAACTTAAAAAACCATGTAACTCAACTCCACTATGATTGGGACCAGTTAAACAACCGCCCCTCAAACAAACGGTTGGCATATTAAAATATCGACCATATTCCTGAACCGCAATATCTGCAGCAACTTTTGAAGCCCCAAAAAGAGAATGCTTGCTTTGATCAATTGTAAAGTTTTCGGGAATTCCATTTTTATACTTTTCATCATCATAATCCCATCTTGTATTCAATTCCTTCATTTTAATAAAGTTTGGTGCATCTCCATAAACTTTATTAGTAGATAAATGAACAAAGGGAATGTTTGTAGAAACCCTTCGCGTAGCTTCTAATAAATTAAATGTACCTCCGGCATTAGTATCAAAATCGTCAAAAGGAATATCAGCTGCCTTATCATGGCTTGGTTGTGCAGCAGTATGGACAATTACATCAGGTTTTATGTTTGCGATAGCTTTTAAAACCTGTTCTCTATTTCTTATATCTACTTCATAATGTTGAAATTGCTTTAACTCTTTTTCCAATCGTATTTGGTTCCATCTGGTATCGCCACTTTCTCCAAAAAAAATTGCACGTTGATTATTATCAATTCCATGAATCTCCCAATTCTTGTCGCTAAAATACTTGCAAACTTCTGATCCAATTAAACCGGAGGAACCCGTAACTAATAATTTTTTCATTCTTATTTTAATAATTAAATAAACTTCGATTCATACACTACCTTGAATATTAAAGATAAGCTTTGATCAAAGTCTCCAATATGACTTACTTTTTTCTGAAGCCTCTTGTCGATTATAAAAAGCTTTTACATC
>CAILAF010000101.1 GCA_903832075.1 uncultured Chitinophagaceae bacterium | reverse complement strand
GAAACGATGCCAATTCTTCTTCCAATTCTTATCGTACACTGGACTGTATCTTTTTTATCAAAGAATATATTATCATGTTTTTTTCCGCTAGAAATAAATTCTTTTTTGATTGAAATATTTTTATCTAATTCGTTGAAAATGTTTTCTGAAGCTTTAATAATAGAATGATCTATAGAACCCGAAAGAAGAAGATACTTTATTTTATTCTTATAATGATTATTGAAAAAAGTTGTCACGGTTTCACGTGAAATATTATCATAATCTTCTGATTCCGAAAATATTCCATATGGATTTTGTTCTCCAAAAATGGAAGAATAAAAAAGCCTACGCACTAAAAAAGAATTTCTTTGTTTGTTAATCATTAAACGTTGCTGCCCATTCTTTTTGTAAATATTTAATTCATTTTCTGGGAAAATAGAATCATTTATCACATCTATAATATATGGCATGCAGAATGCAAAGTGTTTTTTTAGACAAAATAAAGTTATCGAGCTGTCATCGGCAGAACAATGAGTTTGAAAATAGGAGCCATAAAAATCTAATTCATCAGCGATTTGTACTGCAGATTTATTTCTTGTGCCTTCTCTCAACATTGAAGATGTTGCTGTTGCAATGCAATTTTGAGTTTGATTTCTAACACCACCGTCACAAACAAGGTCAAGCTTTATTACATCCGAAGTTCCTGCATTTACAAAATGTAAATCGATATTATTTGAAAGTGTAATAGTTTGACCTTCAATAATTTTAATATTTTTCAATTCCTTCGAAGAAGGTGTAAGTGACCTATTTAAAATAGTATTCATTTTTTAGCTAGATAATAAAGAGTTGAGCAATTGTTTTCCCTTAAGGTTTCTTTAGCAACCGAAACAATATCATTAATTTCTACACTTGAATATTTATCAACTTCTGTGTTCATTAAATTTACTTCTCCAAGTACTTCACAATATGCTAGTTTCATTGCTTTGTTTAAAACGCCTAAATCATTGAATTTAATATTTGTTTCAGCTTTATTTTTAACTTTTTGCAATTCGTCAACTTTTATTCCTTCATTTATTAATCGCTCAAATTCAGAAATTATTGCAGTCTCAGCCTCATAAATATCAACACCAGAGATTGCTTTTCCTTCAATAATAAACAAACCAGTTTCAATGTCTCCAGTTAAATAACAATCTAATTCGCTAAACAACTTTTTGCCTTTAACTAACGAATTGTAAAGTCTTGATGAGCGCCCGGTTCCTAATATATCGCAAAGAAGATCAGTGGTATAATAATCTTTATGCATTCGTTTGCAGCAATGGTAAGCTTTAACAACAACATCTAAAGGAACATCAGAAGTGATTGTTTCTTTTTGAGGTTGAATTTGCTTTAGCTCTTGAGGATATTGTTTGAGAATAACGGTTTGAGATGGAATATCATTATACCATTTCTCGACAAGTAGTTTTGTTTTTTCTAAAGTAATATTTCCAACAACTGATAGTATTGCATTATTGGGACAATAGAAATGTTTAAAGAAAGCTTTAACATCTTCAAGAGTGGAGTTCTTAATATGTGAGATATCTT
>CAILAF010000100.1 GCA_903832075.1 uncultured Chitinophagaceae bacterium | reverse complement strand
GGAATGGCCTCTAACGATTGCTTGCCATATGAAAAAAGTTGTATTCGGTCTTTGTGCTGTTGTACAGCTTTTATTTTTTTGCCTTTAACGACTGTAACATTTGCCTCTTTAACGATTGCTCTGCCGTATGATTAACTTTCTAAAACGAATATAGCATCTGTTTGGGAAGTAGTCAAGACAAAATATTGCTTGTTTAATTACGGCAAACAGCCGATAATATTCCTGAAAGCCTTTTTGGCATTGAATTATAGATTAAAAAATACATGATGTCCAACCGTTCTTCTGATATATTATTTCAATTGATAAAATCACTTCAAAAATCAGAAAAAAGGCATTTTAAGCTTTATATAAAAAGGAGTTCTGCTAAAGAAGACCTTAAAATTGTGCAATTATTCGATGCGTTGGATAAGTTGCAAGATTATGATGAAAGATTATTATTAAAAAAATTAGCAACCATACAAAAACCTCAATTAGCTAATTTAAAAACACATTTATACAAACAACTTTTATCGAGTTTACGTTTATTAAAAACAACCGAGAATACAGATTTGCAATTAAGCGAATCTTTAGATCATGCCAGGTTATTGTATAACAAAGGATTAAAACTACAAGCATTAAAAATTTTAGAGAAAGCAAAAGACCTTGCAAAACAAAATCAAAAATTTAATTTTTTAGCGCAAGTAATTTCACTCGAAAAAAAAATTGAAACATTACATATTACCCGAAGTTCTTTGGAAAAAACAGAATTGTTAACTGAAGAAGCTTTGGTTATCAGTGGTCATATTGATAGAGTTACAAGATTATCAAACCTTGCATTGTTGTTATATAGGTGGTATGTAAAGTATGGTCATGCAAGAAATGAGCAGGATGAAAAAAGTATCAAAGAATTTTTTAAAAACAATATTCCTGAAGATATAAATGCTATTAATGGATTTTATGAAAAATTATATCTCTATCAATCTTATTGTTGGTATGCATTTATCCGTCAAGATTTTTTAATGTATTATCGGTATAGTCAAAAATGGATTGATTTATTTGATGAAGATGAGACAATGATCTCAGTTGAAACTGGCCATTACATAAAAGGGATGCATGCTTTATTGAATGCACACTTTGATTTGCGCAATTTTGCAAAATTTGAGATTACCTTACAGCAATTCAAAAAATTCTCGGAAACGCCAGAAGCCAAGCAGCATGATAATTTCAGAGTGCATACTTCTATTTATATTAACAGTGCAAGTATCAATCAGCATTTAATGACTGGTACATTTAAACAAGGTCTTTCATTAGTGCCTGAGTTAGAAAAAAACTTAGAAGAATATTCATTATTTGTAGATGCACATCGCATTTTAGTATTTAATTATAAGATTGCCAGTTTATACTTTGGTAATGGTGATTATAAAAAAGCAATTGATTATTTGAATGAGATTATTAATAATCATGCAGATCTAAGATATGACTTGCAATGTTATTCACGTTTGTTGCATTTATTGTGTCATTATGAATTAGGTAATTATGATATTATCGAATCATTAAGTAAATCAGTTTTTCGTTTTATGGCTAAAATGAAAAATTTGACAGTAGTAGAAGAAGAAATTTTCCGTTTTTTTAAAAATACTTTCCATGTTTCACCTCGAGAATTAAAACCTGAGTTAGAAAATTTTCTTCATAAAATAAAACATCTCGAAAAAAATCGTTTTGAAACAAGATCATTTGCATATCTCGATATTATATCATGGGTAGAAAGTAAAGTACATAATAAGCCGATGAGTAAAATTATCCATGATAAATATCTAAAAAGTAAGAAACGTAACTATATAAGCAATTTCACTGCTTAGTATCTTAACGGAATTTTTTTTATCTTACTTTTGAATTTCTAATTTTTATTATGGCTGTTATTAATCAAACGCTTGCTATTCCTGATTTTACTTTATCTCCAAGGATAGATCATGTGGGTGTGGAAGAAAGAGCTTCCCGATTTACAAAACGTAGCATTAAAGCTGAAACAAAAGTAAATGGTTTGAAGCTGACCTTGAATATGATTGATCTTACTACACTGGAAGGAAAAGATACTGATGGAAAAGTAAAACAACTTTGTTATAAAGCACAGCATTTGCATGATGCATATCCGGGATTGCCAACAGTGGCGGCCATTTGCGTGTATCCATCAATGGTAAGTGTTGCAAAAAAAGCATTGGGAAATTCCGGAATTAATGTTGCATCGGTTGCTACTGCATTTCCAAGCGGACAAGCATCTCGTGATGTAAAAATTCGTGATGTAAAATATGCAGTGAATAATGGCGCTGATGAAATTGATATGGTTATCAGTCGCGGAAAATTTTTACAAGGTGAATATAATTTTGTGTTTGATGAAATTGCTGCTATTAAAGAAGCATGTGGAGTTGCAAGATTGAAAGTTATTTTAGAAACTGGTGAATTGGTTACTTATGATAATGTTAGAAAAGCCAGTGATATTGCAATGTATGCCGGAGCAGATTTTATTAAAACATCAACCGGAAAAATTTCTCCTGCTGCAACAATGCCTGTAACATTAGTGATGTTGGAAGCTATCAGAGATTTTTATTATAAAACCGGAAAGATGATTGCAATGAAACCTGCGGGTGGAATTTCGAAATCAAAATTGGCATTGCATTATTTAGTGATGTTGCAGGAAACTTTAGGTGAAGCTTGGATGAATAATCATTGGTTTAGATTTGGTGCAAGCAGTTTGGCAAATGATGTGTT
>CAILAF010000099.1 GCA_903832075.1 uncultured Chitinophagaceae bacterium | reverse complement strand
GATATAGAACCATTTTATAACTGGCGGCATTTATATACAGCTGAGGATGATTTCCGGTCACCCTTTTATGGAAGTACCTACAGCGAATTTGAATTTTCTAAAACGGTTTACAATTATTATATCCATCCTCAATGGGATGAGTTTGGTTCAAGGACACTTTATATGAAATTATTGTTTGTGGATTATGAAATGAGGTATGCAATTATTGAATTGATTGGTGAATGGAACGATGCTATTGAGAATGATATTATGACCATACGCAGAGATGTGACTGACTGCCTGTTTGCCAATGGTATATGTAAATTTATTTTAATCGCTGAGAATGTATTGAACTTTCACAGCAGTGATGATTGTTATTATGAAGAATGGAGAGAGCAGGTGAGTGATGATGGCGGGTGGATGGCAATTATCGGTATGCCACCACAAAGCCAGCATGATTTCCGAAAAGCTAAGTTGACCAATTATGTTGAACTGATCGATTTTCCTCAATGGAGAACATTAAAGCCTGAATTGGTTTTTCATCAGATTGATAACTGGATGATGAAATTACTGGATTAATATTATCAATATGATTTTTATCGATTTGATAAAATTAATATCAAACCCTTTTTTTAGTATTCGTTTTATTATCTTCGCAAAAATCTAAAATCACCACCATTTATGACCTGGAAACTTTTTTTCACTTCTTCCATTGGTAAGAAATTCACGATGGGACTTACCGGATTATTCCTGATCTCATTTTTAGTTATCCACTGCACTGTCAATTCAATGGTGTTTTTTAACGACGGAGGAGAAATGTTTAATTTTTATGCTCATTTTATGAGTCATAATTATATTGTACGGGTTTTAGAAATTGGATTATTTGCCGGACTGGTAACTCACATAATTCAGGGGTTATTATTGTGGAGACAAAATACTGTTGCCAGGCCAATTCAATATAATGTAAACGGAGCCTCAGCCAATACTACCTGGTATAGCCGCAGTATGGGACTGTTGGGTACTTTGTTGCTTTTCTTTTTAATACTTCATATTTCAAAATTCTTTGTAAATACAAAAATTGCTCTTTATGGTAATCATGGAGAGAATGATGCTGCGTACAATTTATTTAATGAAATGAGAGATGAGTTTCAAAATTTATGGGTAGTGATTGCTTATACTGTTGGTGTCATTTCATTATTCTGGCATTTACTGCATGGGTTTTCCAGTGCATTTCAAACAATGGGAATCAACCATAAAAAATATACTCCCATCATTAAGACCATCGGCATTGGTTTTTCTGCCATCGTATGTGTGTTGTTTGCATTAATACCAATAGCTTTTTATTTGGGATGGATCTCATAATAAAGAAATAAGTGATTGCTCAATAAATAATTAATAATTCATAATTAAGAATATGGCTCTAAATTCTAAGATACCCGCCGGTGAGATGAATGAAAAGTGGGAAGATTACAAAGGACATGTAAAATTGGTAAACCCTGCCAATAAACGCAAACTGGAAATAATTGTTGTGGGAACAGGTCTTGCAGGAGCTTCTGCAGCAGCGACTTTGGGCGAGCTGGGATATAAAGTAAAAGCATTTTGTTTTCAGGATAGCCCACGCCGGGCACACAGTATTGCAGCACAGGGAGGTATCAATGCTGCAAAGAATTATCAAAATGACGGTGACTCTGTTTTTCGTTTGTTTTATGATACAGTGAAGGGTGGCGATTACAGAGCAAGAGAAGCAAACGTACATCGTTTGTCAGAAGTAAGCGGT
>CAILAF010000098.1 GCA_903832075.1 uncultured Chitinophagaceae bacterium | reverse complement strand
TTTTTTTTATCAAACAAACTTAAATCAAGTGCAGAAACATTGGCACTTCTTTCGCCAGTTTTTCTTAAAACATTAGTATTAGTAAACGTAATGCTACTGCGGTTTTTAAGCGCCTGATCTAATACAATGATATTATAATTAGAAAATGGTTCTGTTTGTACTGTTTTATGTTTTCCATTATTATCAATATACTCTGCTGTTTCTTCGGAAGTGATTGCATTGAATACACCAATGCCTAAATTATTTTTTGTTCTTCCAGAAAATTTTACTGCATTAAACAATTGTGTTAGCGTTGGATTCTTCACTAAAGTATAACCGCTATCACTTACTAATTGATTTACACTGTCATATAATCTTGGCGTTCTTCCAACACGTCTCGAATAAAATATTCCTGCTTTATTAAACAATTCAGTTCCTTCAGTAAAGAACGGACGATTCTCTGCAAACTGTAATTCATACGGAGTTAAATTCAATACCACATTATCACTTTGTGTTTGACCAAAATCCGGTATCAAAGTCATATCCATTGTAAAACTTTGATTGATACCATACTTTACATCCATTCCACCGTTATGTAAAACAGAATTGATATCACCGCTATTTGTTGGAGTAGAACTATAGCCGGTAGAGATATATGGCAGTAATGATAAACGAAGTGGTGGTGTAAGATTTTGTAACCCTTTTAAAACACCTGATTGATTCATAATGCCTGCAATCTTTGGATTGATTGGATTCCAATAGTCGGATTCATTTAATCTTCTGATGAAACGATAAAAATTAATGCCCCAATCCTGCACATCTTTTTTAGCAAATCGCAAACTCATATAAGGAATTCTCATTTCAACTTCCCATCCATCTTTAAGCATATTTACTTTACTATCCCAAACTGCATCCCAACTATAATCAATCCCTGAGCTGGTAACTTTTGCTCCCATACTATTGGAATTATCTACTGTTTGATTAGAAGAAATTTTTGCATCACTCTGCACATTTGCACAGGTTACAATAAATAAAAAACCATTTTGTTTATCGTTATAAGTATCAAACACAACACCAAAAAAATCTACATCCTGCATTTGTTCATTATCACGCGATGTAAGCTGTTTGCGAATTAAAGAAGGATCATCATATACATGAGCTAAAATATAAATAGCTTCATCATCATATAAGATTTTTACTTCTGTTTTTTTTGTTGCAATATCTCCAAATTTCGGTTGACCAACAATAAAGTTTGAAGCAACGGGTGCATCTTTCCAAATATCTTCATTTGCTGTGCCATACATTTTAGGAGAACGAAATGCTTTTACTGCAGATATTGTTTTGGTTTGAGCAATAATATTCTGTGCTAAAAAAATAACGCAAGCAAAAAATAAAAGTTTGTAAAGCATTAGTTGGTTAATTGCAACAAAAAAAATGTATAACAAATACTTTTAAATACAATGTTACGAAAGATTGTAAACTAATTTTAAAGCGTAAGATTTTGAGCACAAAAAAGCCATCCCGTAAAAACCGGATGGCAGTATTCACTAACCATTCAACCTAATTAAATTTCTTTTTTAAACTGCTAACTTGTTCCTGCAAATTGTTTACCATTCCTGCTAAAGAATTTACATCCCAGCGTTGCACGGTGTTTGCTTTTTGTAAAATATAAATTGCTTTCCAAACTTCTAATACTTCATCAGCATTTACATGATAAGGTTCGTATTGCGGATTATCGCTCACCAAAGTAATTTTATTTTTTGAGCGATTATTCTTCATAATGCGTTTATACACCACACCTTCATTCTTACTTAATACCACATAAGTATTACTATTTTTTACATCTTCCATATCTTCAACTTTTTCGCCAACAATAACACTGCCGCTGGGTGTTGGCAACATACTATCACCAATAATTTCAAACGCACGGTAATGTCCTGGCGCTAACATTGGTAAAGTGAAAGTGTTTAACTCATCTAAAAAATCTGGATCTGCATAACCGGCCAAATAACCGGCAGCAGCTTTTACAGGCACTAACTGAATTTCTGCAGAGCCTGATGATGCCATTTTTAATTTACGACGTTGATCTAAATAACTGGTGCCTTTAACATTGGTCATATCTTTTAATAATAAGTCTTCAAAACTTATTTTAAAGATATCGCACAAAATTTTTTGTACTTCCAATTTAGGTTCGGCACGTTCTTCTTCATAAGCACCAATTAAAGAACGTTTTACTTTTAATTTGTTGGCACATTCTTCTTGTGTCCATCCGCGCAGTTTGCGCAGGTAGCGAAGATTTTTTCCGGCATAACTCATAACTAATGAATTTAGGTGCAAATTACTAATTTATTTAGTTTAACCAAATTTATTTTTTGCAATTACATCTTTTAAGTTTAAAATATTTCTGTCCACTTGAAAAACAAAAGTACAAGTGTGCGACGCAACTAAAGCTCAATAGCATTCCTAAAGCTCATCAACAAAACATCATTAAAAATATAAAGCGTACATTTGCATTTCATATACTCTCTCTTAGAAGACTGGATAACTTTCCTTCCGTTAAAAAGCTCGTCAAGTCATAGGTTATGAGCATATACAAATTTTAATCGCACTTACGTTATTACTTAAGAAGGTTAATTATTATTAACATAAAACAATATTATTTTGTTATTTGAACAATTACACATTATTGAGCCCATATTAAAGGCGCTCAAAGCAGAAGGTTATACAACGCCTACTCCTATTCAGCAACAAGCCATTCCCGTTGTATTAGAGGGAAGAGACTTATTAGGCTGTGCACAAACAGGCACAGGAAAAACAGCAGCATTTGCTGTTCCTATATTGCAAAAATTATATGAACAAAAAAGTGAAGAACGTGGTTTTAAAAATATTAAATCATTAATTCTTACACCAACAAGAGAACTCGCTATTCAAATTGATGAAAGCTTTGCATCGTATGGTAAATACACAGGCTTATCACATACCGTTGTGTTTGGTGGTGTATCGCAATCGGCACAAGTAAATGCATTGCGCAGAGGAGTTGATATTTTAATTGCAACGCCGGGAAGGTTATTGGATTTGATAGATCAACGTTTTATTTCATTACAACATATTCAATTATTTGTTTTAGATGAAGCAGACAGAATGTTAGACATGGGTTTTATTCATGATGTAAAAAAAATCATTCATAAATTACCATCACAAAAACAAACATTATTTTTCTCAGCAACGATGCCACAAGAAATTGCAGGATTGGCAAATTCTATTTTAAGAAATCCTGTTAAAGTAGCTGTAACGCCGGTTTCATCAACAGTTGAAAAAATTACACAAGGTGTTTATTTTGTAGAGAAAGAAAACAAACGTTCTTTATTAATTCATATTTTAAAAGATAAAGACATTGAAACTGCATTGGTATTTACCAGAACAAAACATGGTGCAGATAAAATTGCAAAAGAATTAAACAGAGCAAATATTAAAACCGATGCGATTCATGGAAATAAATCGCAGAACGCCAGACAAAGAGCTTTGTATAATTTTAAAAATAAACAGATTAGAATTTTAGTGGCGACTGATATTGCTGCAAGAGGAATTGATGTAGAAGATTTAACACACGTTATTAATTTTGAATTACCTAACATTCCTGAAACTTATGTTCATAGAATTGGAAGAACAGGAAGAGCAGGTGCAAGCGGTGTTGCTTTATCATTCTGTGATCAAGAAGAAAAAGTTTATTTAAGAGATATTCATAAACTCATTGCGCAATCTATTCCGGTAATGGGCGATCATCCTTATCAAGTTATCAGACCAAGTTTTGAAGAAACCAAAGCAGGTATGTTAAAGACAAATAATGCTGCAAGGCCCAATGTTTTCAAGCGTCCTATGCGACAAAGAAAATGGAGTCAATAACATAAATTGAATACAAATCAAATCCGTGTAAAAAATATTATACGGATTTTTTGTTTTAAAGATATTACTCATCTTTATCTATTAAAATTCTCCTTAACTTTCGCCACTAAAATATTCATTGTATGAAATCATTATTAACTATTATCTGTTCATTATTTATTTTTTGCAGTACTTCATTTTCCCAAGTTAAAATAGATAGTACCGCAAAGCCAGAAGAAACAACTTTTTACGATGCACCTGCCAGTACAACTTACACACAAGGACTTGTGATTAGAACAAGATCAGGTCATTATTATGAAATAACCAGTAAAATAAAATTACGCGGCACACTTACCAATCCTGCTGTAAAGGTTTATAAAGATGGTAAAAAGTATAATTTAGTAATTCAGGGAATTGAAAATCCTATTCAAGCCGCACTTTTGAAAGAAGTATATGAAAGTTATATTGATGGTGCTTTTAAAGGATGGACCGGTACTTCCGAATTTCTTTTAAAAAATAATCAAACATGGAAGCAGGACGATAACAAAAACCTGTTTGCAAATTTATATAATCCGGCAGTTTATATTTACCGCACTTCTGACGGAACATATACTATGAAAGTAGCAGGAATTGAAGAAACTATTTTAGTAGTAAGAAAATAAAAATTTCTCTTACACATTTATAAAAAAGCATTCATTATTTGAATGCTTTTTTATTGTTTAAACAATTAACCTTATAAAGATTCCCCTTTCCAATTAAAGTTTAAACTAAATTGGTGAAACATGTTTTGCTGATAAAAACCTGTTGCATAACGTATATGCAACTTTTTCAGCAACACACCAATGCCCATAGAAAATCCATTCAATCCATTTGCAACACTGTATGCATTCAAATCATTGCGACGTAAAAAATTATACGCAGCAGTTACTTCAATTTTATCCGACACAAAAAATTGAGCAGAAAAAATTAAATGATCTACAATTTTTTGCAATCCGCTAACACCATTATTATCCATTCCTTGTGATGTGTTAAAAGTAGTATCGTTATAATAAATATTGAAAGCTTGTAAATGATGCGCTGTTAATGAAAATTGCATAGGCGCATGTTGCAAACGTTTAGTAATTCCAAACTCAACATCAAAAGGCAATTCTTGTTTTTGAGAACTTCCATCGTAAGTTTTTAATTGTGTTCCCAAATTTTTTATAACAACACTTGCTTGTAATAAATTTGTTGAATCAAAATAAGCAATACCGATATCTAATGCAATTCCATTGCTTTTATATTGTGCATAATTACTGCTGATGTATTTAAACGTTACACCATACCACCAATGTTCTTTATGTTTTTTTGATGCTGAAACCTGCACCACATAATCGTTTGGATGAAAGATGCCTAAAATATTTCCTGATGCATCTGTTTGAGTGATGGTGCCATAATCAAAATAGTTTACACCTACAGCCAAATTAGTATTGGCTTTCTCTAAACGAAAAGCAGATGTTAAACTATAATTTTTTATTCCTGCATAGAAATCGTTGAAAGAAGTATTTACTTGCATATTCATTTGCGGCCTAAGCAATGCCGGATTTTGAAAACTCATTCCGACATCATTTCCGATATTAGAAATATTTATGCCACCCAATGCAGATAATTGTGCAGTATTTGATTGACTTAAAAAATTAAAAACGGTATTACCACCCAATGTTTGACTATTGGCTGAAATATTTATTACAACTAAAAAAAATATACAAATTGTTTTTTTCATTGAAGATTTGAAGATACTCCAAAAAAAACTACAATTAAGTTAACGCAATTTCTAAAACCTGTTGCATGGTTTTTACAAAGTGAAATTGAACACCTTTAATAAAACTGCTATCAATTTCTTTGATATCTTTTTCATTCTGCCAACATAAAATAATTTCTTTAATGCCAGCTCGTTTAGCCGCCAATACTTTTTCTTTAATACCACCAACAGGCAATACTTGTCCGCGTAAAGTAATTTCGCCGGTCATTGCTAAATAAGGTTTTACTTTTCTTCCTGTAAATGCTGATGCTAACGATGTAAGCATTGTTACGCCGGCACTTGGACCATCTTTAGGAACTGCACCTTCAGGCACATGCACATGTACATTATGTTTTGCGAATTCACTTTCATCAATGCCATACTTTTTTGAATTGGCTTGTAAATAAGTTAATGCAGTAGTGGCACTTTCTTTCATTACATTTCCCAAATTACCAGTTAATTTTAAATCACCTTTTCCTTCACTTAAAATAGTTTCAATAAATAAAATATCCCCGCCAACATAAGTCCAAGCCAAGCCCACTGTTACACCCGGCATGTTAACCGTTTTATATATTTCGTTTGAATAACGTTGAGGACCTAATATTTTTTCAACATCAACAGAAGTTAATGTTGTTTTTATTTTATTCTTAAAAAAAAGTTCCTTTGCCTGATAACGCATGATAGATGCCAATTGTCTGTCTAAATCTCTTACACCACTTTCTCTTGTATAATTTTCAATAATTTTTTCCAATACTTTATCGCTGATATTAAAATTTGTTTTCTTTAATCCATGTGCATCTTTTTGTTTTGGAATAAGATGACGTTTAGCGATTTCAGTTTTTTCTTCAATTGCATAACCACTTAAATCAATAATTTCCAAACGATCGCGCAATGCAGGTTGAATGTTTTGCAAATTATTTGCAGTAGCAATAAATAAAACTTTACTTAAATCATATTCCAATTCCAGATAATTATCATAGAAAGAATTGTTTTGTTCGGGATCTAAAACTTCTAATAATGCTGATGATGGATCACCACGAAAATCATTTCCAATTTTATCAATCTCATCTAAAATCATTACCGGATTAGAAGATTTTACTTTGCGAATATTTTGTAAAATTCTTCCCGGCATAGCGCCTATATATGTTTTACGATGACCGCGTATTTCACTTTCATCATGCAAACCACCCAAACTAACACGCACATATTTTCTTCCAACAGCATGCGCAATACTTTTTCCTAACGATGTTTTACCAATTCCGGGAGGACCAACAAAACAAAGTATCGGGCTTTTCATATCTCCTTTCAACTTCAATACTGCTAAGTATTCCAGAATACGGCTTTTAATTTTTTGCATTCCGTAATGATCATCATCCAATACTTTTTTTGCATTTTTCAAATCATAATTATCATTCGTGTATTCTTCCCAAGGCAAGTCCAACATTAAATCCAAATGATTATACACAACAGAATAATCAGGTGTTGAAGGATGCATTCTCTCCAGCTTGGCAATGCCATTTTCAAATAAAGTTTTTGCAGTTTCCGGCCATTTTTTTGTTTCGGCTTTTTTCTTCATCTCAGCCACTTCTCTTTCATTGGTATCGCCGCCTAATTCATCTTTAATACTTTTTAATTGCTGTTGTAAAAAATATTCACGTTGTTGTTTATCAATTTCAGTTCTTGTTTTGTTAGTTACTTTATCTTTTAATTCAGCAAACTGCAATTCACGTTGTAACAAGTGCGTTAATTTTTCTGCACGCGCTCTTACATGATTTACTTCTAATAAACTTTGTTTCTCATCAAGATCACTGTTTAAATTACTGCTTACAAAATTGATTAAGAAAGAAGGACTTTCAATATTTTTTAAAATAATAGAAGCTTCGGTTGGGAGATTAGGAGACAATTGAATGATCTGTGTTGCTAAATCTTTGATGGATGAAATATATGCATCAAAATTTGCATCGTCTTTTATTATTGCATCTTCCAATAATTTGATGTTTGCTTTAAAATAAGGATCATCACCAATCATATTCAATAACTCAAATCTTTTCTTTCCTTGAATAATGATTGTTGTACCACCATCAGGCATTTTAATCAACTTTACAATTTTTGCGATTGTTCCAATGCTGCATAAATCTTTTGCTTCAGGATCTTCAATATTGGTATCTTTTTGTGCAACAACACCAATTAACTTATCAGTTTTATATGCATCGTTTACAGCCTTAATACTTTTATCTCTGCCAACAGTAATAGGAATTACAACACCGGGAAATAAAACAGTATTTCTTAATGGAAGAATTGGAACAATTTCCGGAATAACTAAACTTTTATCCTGTTCATCATTTTCATTAATTGGAATAATTGGCATGAAATCATTATCGTCATCTGCCTTGAATAGAATCTTGTTATTAAACATAAATATTTTTCTAAAGTCAAATTGTCACCAATTCCTTGGTTTCAAATAATTTTTTTGTAGGAATAAAGTAGACAATATTAATGCCATTCGCAAGTATTTTAACACGAATGGTAAAAATGACACAAAAACTCCATTATTTACAATGGAGTTTTTTAATTCAAGAAAATAATTAGTTTTTATAATCGAAACCCAATTCCTAATTGTATTTGCTGGCTCTTCCAACTATCTTGATTACCAAGATCACCAATATTGTTAAGGCCAATAGCATATCGTCCGTAAATTCTGAAAAAAGATAAATTAAGTTGCAAACCTCCTACCATCGCAAAATCTCCACTCTTGAAAGCATCTTGTCCATTTTGCAAAGTGGTTTGATGTGGATTAATTAAAATACTGTATTGCGGGCCCACTAAAAAAGTTACCATTTTATTTGCATTCAAACGAAGCAATACAGGTATTGACAAATAATTGAGTTGAATATTCTGATTGTTATTCAGATTGTTTACAATTGAACTTGCATTGGAAGATGTAATGCCATTTAACTGACTAAATAAAATTTCTGGCTGAATACCAAATGGCTTTGAAAAATCAATTTCCATAAAACCACCTAATTGATAACCAGCTTTAAATCCATTACTAAAAGATTGCCCTGATAATTGTGTAAGATCTGTTCCTCCTTTAATACCCACTCTGAAACCTGCCTGCGCATAAGATGCAGCAGAGATAAGAATTACAGCAATTGCTGATAAAATAATTTTTTTCATAATGATTTGTTTTGGTTATCCATTCCAATCATTATGCCAATAGCTGAAATAAAAATAAAAGAGCAAACCTTTAACAAAAAGAATAGATAAATTATATCAATTCAATTAAAGTAATTTCAGGAAGAATACCCACTCTACCGGGATAACCAATAAATCCATAACCACGATTCACATAAAGTTTTTGTTTACCTTCTTCATACAAACCTGCCCATTGTTTATACATCCATTGAACAGGACTCCATTTAAAATATGGATTTTCAATTCCAAATTGAAAACCATGCGTGTGACCTGCTAACATTAAATCAACATCAGTATATTTTGTTCTTACTTCTGCGTCCCAATGACTTGGGTCATGACTCATTAAAATTTTAAAAGTATATTTTTCTGTTCCTGCATAAGCTTCATTCATCTTTCCATATTTTGGGAACCTTCCTTTTGCGCTCCAATTCTCAATTCCCAATAAGGCAATTTGTTGTTGATTTTTTTCTAAAACAACATGTTCATTCATTAATAATCGCCAACCTAATTGTGCATGAACATGTTTTAATTTTTCTAAATTTTCTTTTTTTGCTTGATCACTTGGCCAACTTGAATAATCGCCATAATCATGATTACCTAAAGTACTGAACACTCCCATTGGCGCTTTTAATTGACTGAATACATCCATATATTCTAACATCTCTTCATGCCGATCATTTACCAAATCACCGGTAAATAAAATAATATCAGCATTTTCTTTCAATATCATATCAACTCCATGTTGAACTGCATGTTTATTTTGAAAGCTGCCGCTATGAATATCGCTGATA
>CAILAF010000097.1 GCA_903832075.1 uncultured Chitinophagaceae bacterium | reverse complement strand
TACGGCAATCCATCATCCTTTGTTACTTCTGCTTTTTCAAAAACAACTTGATCTTTATAAGAATGAAATGTTGTGCCATGTTCTTTCAATAAATTTTCAATTACCAAATCTCTAATAATCGCATATTGTTCGTAATCATTATTCGTAAAAACTTTTTCGATAGAATATTGATCCATTAATTGTTTAAAAGCTTCAATTGGTGTTGAATAAAATACTTCTAAAGAACTATTCATCTGTATCAACTGTTTTTGAATATCATTTAATGCTTTATGAATAAACGCAACTCGCTTATCATTTTTATTTTGCAGATCACCCAAAATATTTTTATCGAAAATAAAAATTGGAAGAACAGGATTATTATCTTTCAAAGCATGATATAATGCTGCATTATCTTTCAAACGCAAATCCCGTCTAAACCACATAATATTAATACAAGGCTTCATAAAAATTATTTAACAAAGAAAGGAATCATCATAAAAAATTGGGAATTACAAATTTTTGATGCAAAATTTCTGACAATTGTTTTTTATAATTGCTTTTGCCAACTTGTTTCACCCAGCGAATTCCATAAATAGAATTGGTTAAAAAAACTTCCGATGCATTTAATACATCATTAATAGTAATAGAAGTTTCCTGCACAGAATAATTTTCTTCTCGTAATCGTTTCAATAAAAATTTGCGCATCACACCACCTACGCATGCCTCGGTGATAGCAGGCGTTTTAATAACACCATCCACAACAATAAAAATATTAGCAATAGTGGCATCAGCAATCCTTTCATCTGCATTCAATATCAATGCATCATTTAATTTATTTTCTTTAGCCCACATGGCTGCCATTGCATATTGCAAATAACTATTGCTTTTGATGTTTGAAAACTTATCATATGCTTTTCTAACATCTTTAAAAATATCAATCACTAATCCATTCTCATTAAATTTATTACTGGAACTGTTTAAATCCATTGTTTCGATAATATAATTTGGATGATGATTTTCTACATCATATAATCCGCCATTACCGCGAAAAACAGTTAACCTTACTCTTGCCAATTTTCTATGTTGATTTTTTTTTGCAAGTTCTTTTATCTGCACTAAAAAATCATTTGTAATAAAATAATTGGGTTTATTGAATTGCAATAATTGTAAAGAAGTAAACAACCTTTCTAAATGAAAAGCCTCTAAAATTATTTTACCGTTTAATATTTTCATTGTTTCAAAGCAACCATCTCCATAACGGAAAGAGCGGTTATCGTGATAAATAATCGGCTTCTCATTCTTAATAACTTTACCATTAAAATTTATATATAGTTCCTGACGCATAAAAAAGATTGAATTAACTTTAACCGAAAATAAGATTTGGAATGATTACTCTTAGAGAAATTATTACAGTGATTGAAGAATTTGCACCTACGGTATATCAAGAGCAATATGATAATTGCGGATTAATAACCGGGAATGCTGAATGGAATTGCACCGGCGTATTATGTGCTTTGGATGCAACAGAGGAAATTGTATTGGAAGCCAAACAAAAGAATTGCAATTTAATTGTAGCACATCATCCCATTATTTTTAGCGGATTGAAAAAAATAACCGGAAATAATTATGTAGAAAAAGCAGTGATTGCTTCTATCAAAAATGATATTGCTATTTATGCAGTACACACCAATTTGGATAATGTGATAAAAGGTGTGAATGATAAAATGGCTGATGCATTGGGATTGATAAACAGAAAAATATTATTGCCTAAACAAAATCAACTAACTAAACTTTTTACGTTTGTTCCTGCTGAACATATTGAAAAAATTAAATCTGCAATTTTTGAAGTCGGCGGTGGTCATATTGGCAATTACAATGAATGTAGTTTTAGTGTTGAAGGCATTGGAACTTTTAATGCTCCAACAGGGACCAATCCTTTTGTTGGAGAATTGGGTAAACAACATAAAGAGAAAGAATTAAAAATAGAAATCATATTCCCTTCTTATTTGCAATCAAAAATTGTGAAAGCATTGATTGGAACGCACCCCTATGAAGAAGTTGCTTACGATTTAATTCCTTTGGCAAATGCTTATGAACAAGTTGGCAGTGGCTTAATTGGCGAATTAGCTGAGCCAATAGATGAAAAAATATTTTTATCCAAAATAAAGACGGCATTTGGTTTAACAGCTATTAAACACACACAATTATTAAAGAAAAATGTTAAAAGAGTAGCGGTTTGTGGCGGTGCCGGTAGTTTTTTAATTGGAAAGGCTTTGGCTGCAAAAGCTGATTTTTTTATTACTTCTGATGTAAAATATCACGAATTTTTTGATGCGAATAATCAAATGGTTATTGCAGATATCGGCCATTGGGAAAGCGAACAGTTTACTCCCGACTTAATTATTACGGTTTTACGATCAAATTTCCCTACTTTTGCCGTCCTTAAAAGTGAAGCGAGAACGAATCCTGTGCAGTATTTTATTTAAAACGTTGTTGTTGAAAACGGTTCTGAAAGATGAAGTGATTGCGACGCAACGAAAGATAAATCGGAGTTACTAAAGCTGGTATATAAATTAAAAATCGTACATCTTAAATTGAACATAAATATGGCAACTGTAAAAGAATATTCAGTAGAAGAAAAATTGGTAAGTCTAATTAAGCTTCAAAAAATTGATAGCAAATTAGATGAAATTCAAATCTTGAAAGGCGAATTACCAATGGAAGTAAGTGATTTGGAAGATGAAATTACCGGATTGAATAGCAGAAAAACTCGTATTGAAGAAGAGATCAATGGTATCACCGAATTCATTGAAGGCAAGAAAAATGCCATGAAAGAAAGTGAAGCATTGGTAAAAAAATATGAAAAACAAAGCGATAACGTAAAAAATAATCGCGAGTTTGAAGCCATTACGAAAGAAATGGAAATGCAGCAGTTAGAAATTAAATTATGTGAAAAACATATTCGTGATGCAAATGAAGAATTGGCTGATAAAGTAAAAGCATTGGAAGTTGCTAAAAAACAAATTGCAGTTAAAGAAGGTGTATTGAATCATAAGAAAGGTGAATTGGAAAAAATTATTGTTGATACTGAAAAAGAAGAAAAACATTTTAGAAAAATAAGCGATACTGCCCGTCATGAAATTGATGAAAGATTATTGTACAGTTACGATAGAATCCGCAAAAGTTACCGTAATGGATTAGCTGTAGTGCCTGTTGAACGTGATGCTTGCGGCGGTTGCTTTAATTCTATTCCACCTCAACGCCAAAGCGAAATTCGTTTGCACAAGAAAATAATCGTTTGCGAAAACTGCGGACGTATTTTAGCCGACGGAGATTTGAATGACAGTGTTGAAGTAAAATAAAAAATTATTTTAAATGCTTTATTTTAAATGTTGAATGAAAAATCATTCAACATTTTTATTTTACAATCAAATTGATTTATTTTAATTTTCTATTTCAACTTAAAACGCATCATTGCTAAAAAAATTACACATAGAGAATTATGCCATCATTGATGAAATAGAAATTGATTTTTCTAACCGGTTAAATATTATTACCGGAGAAACAGGTGCCGGTAAAAGTATTTTAATGGGTGCTTTGAGTTTGATATTGGGAGAACGTGCTGATACTTCTGCCTTATTAAACCAGGATAAGAAATGTTTTATTGAAGGAATATTTACGATAGATGATAAAAAAGATGTTGAAATATTTTTAAAAGAAAATGATTTAGAGGAAGCCGATGAATTGGTATTGAGAAGAGAAATTTCTGCCAATGGAAAATCAAGAGCATTTATTAACGATTCGCCTGCAACCTTGCAACAATTAAAACAATTAGCTTCATTGTTGGTTGATTTACATCAACAATTTGATAGTTTAGCATTAGGTGAAAGTGATTTTCAAAGAGAAGTAATAGACGCTTTGGCAAATAATCTTTTAACAATCGAATCATACCAAAACCTTTACAGACAATGGTTACAAGCCAAAAAGGAATTGGAAGAATTGCATCTACAAAAAAATAATTTTACTAAAGAAGCCGATTATCATCAATTTTTATTTGATGAATTAAACGAATTAGGATTACGCGAAAATGAATTAGAAGAATTAGACAATGAATTGAAATTACTGAACAACAGCGAAGGAATTAAAACAGCTTTATCAAAAGTTTATTTTGAATTAAAGGAAAGTGAGTTGCCGATTGTTCAGTTGCTAAAACAATTAAGCAATCAATTACAAACTTATGCTTTACTGAATGAAAACATTTCCAACATCATTCAACGATTGCAATCATCACAAATAGAATTGCAGGATATTGCCGAAGAAGCAGATAAAATAAATGATTCGGTAAATTATGATGAGAAAAGAATTGAAATCATCAATGAAAAATTATCTAATGGCTATAAGCTTTTAAAAAAACATGGTGTTAAAACAACCAATGAATTGTTATCTATTCAAAATGATCTGCAAAAAAAATTACAAGCTGTTTTAAATATTGATGAATCCATCATCACAAAAGAAAAAGAAGTTTTTGATTTATTTAAACAATTAGAAGAAAAAGCAAACATCATTTCAAAAGCAAGAAATAAAGAAGCCAACCCTTTAGAAGAGAAAGTAAATAGATTATTGGCACAGGTTGGAATGCCCAATGCTAAATTAAAAGTTGAAATTAAAGATGCAGGTTTAAATCAGTTTGGGAAAAACACTATTGAGTTTTTATTCGATGCAAACAAAAGCAATCGTTTTGAACCCATTAGAAAAGTGGCAAGCGGTGGCGAATTAAGCCGTTTAATGTTATGCATTAAATCATTAGTTGCCGAAAGTATTGATCTGCCAACAATGATCTTTGATGAGATAGATACAGGGATTAGCGGAGAAGCCGCCAAACAGGTTGGTATCATTATGAAACAATTATCAGCAAAACGACAAGTCATTTGCATTACGCATCAACCGCAAATTGCAGGAAAAGCAGATGCTCACTTTTTTGTGTACAAAGAAATTAAAGCCGATGCCATTAAAACTAATATCCGTTTGCTGAATAATGACGAACGTATTATTACTATTGCGCAAATGCTTAGTGGCGAAAAGCCCACTGCGGCTGCAATTGCCAATGCAAGAGAAATGATGATGAATTAATGTGCATTAGATTTTAGAGATTAAGATGGTTTGATAAGATATTCTTTTATTTTTGTTGCTTAAACACGGTTGCAAACTTTCAAATTAAAACTATGGCATATAATTTATTAAAAGGGAAAAGAGGAATTATTACCGGCGCATTAGACGAACATTCAATTGCATGGCAAGTTGCAGAAAAAGCACATGAAGAAGGCGCTACTTTTGTTTTAACCAATGCTCCTATTGCCATGCGCATGGGCGAAATAAAAAAATTGGCAGAAGAAACCAACTCGCAAATTATTCCGGCTGATGCAACAAGTGTTGAAGACTTAACAACCCTATTTATTCAATCCCAAGAAATATTAGGCGGTAAAATTGATTTTGTTTTACACTCAATTGGAATGAGTGTCAATATCCGTAAAGCAATTCCTTATACCGAATCTAATTACGAATATTTTATGAAGGGTATTGATGTGTCAGCTCTTTCATTTCATAAAATATTAGCAGTAGCAAAAAAATTAGATGCTATTAATGAATGGGGAAGTGTGGTAGCTTTAAGTTATGCAGCTGCCCAACGCACTTATCCTTTTTATACCGATATGGCCGATATTAAAGCTATGCTCGAAAGTATTGCCCGTAGTTTTGGATATCATTATGGCTTAGCAAAAAAAGTTCGTATCAATACTGTTTCACAATCGCCTACTAAAACCAGAGCAGGTACCGGTATTAAAGGCTTTGGAGATTTTTATGATTATGTTGATGCCATTGCTCCATTGGGAAATGCTTCTGCAGAAGATTGTGCTAATTATTGTATTACTTTATTTTCCGACTTAACCAGAATGGTAACCATGCAAAATTTATTTCACGATGGTGGTTATTCAACAACCGGTGTTAGTTTAGATGTGATGCATAAATTAGGTATTCAATATTAAATTAATTGCTGTAAAATAATTTCATGAACAATTGGATAAATTTTATTGGATACATAGGTTCATTCTTAAGTGCTATTACTTTTTTTCCGCAAGTATATAAATCGTGGAAAGCAAAAAGTGTGGGCGATTTAAGTATTTGGATGATATTAATTGTTATTTCCAGTACCATCGTGTGGTTAATATATGGTTTTAATATTCCACAAGGCGGACCGGTAATTGCCGCAAATATTGTTGTGCTGAGTTTAGCTTTGGTGTTGTTTTATTTTAAATTAACGTTCCCGAAAAAGTAGAATAAGGTTTTTGTTACGGGCTTTTGTATTTCATGGCATCGCCTGTTGTGTCACTCACTTGTACATTCTGTTTTCATGGGAGCAATAAAAAACGTCCGAGGTTTATAAAAACCTCGGACGTTTAAAATTTTTCAATAAAATTAATATTCATCTTCATTAAACATAAAATCTTCCTGGCTTGGATAATCAGGCCAAATGTCTTCAATGCTTTCATAAACATCGCCGCCTTCATCTTCTAATTCCTGTAAATTTTCTACCACTTCAATCGGCGCACCAGAACGAATTGAGTAATCAATCAATTCATCTTTAGTAGCAGGCCATGGTGCTTCTTCCAAATAACTGGCTAATTCTAAAGTCCAAAACATAGCTCCTAATTTTTTGCAAATGTAACCGTATAAATGAAATTACCAAATTGCTTTTTTAAAGCCCATGTAAATAATGATATAAATACAATGAAATACCCTAAAACACTACATTTGCTGATATTTCCTTAACATGTTGAAAGCAGATCAAATATTTAAAAAATACGGCCCTTTGCAAGTTTTAAAAGGTGTTTCGTTAGAAGTGAGTAAAGGAGAAATTGTTTCTATTGTTGGTTCTTCGGGTGCGGGCAAGAGTACGCTATTGCATATTCTGGGCACTTTGGATACACCGGATTCTGGAAAAATATTTTTGAATGATATTGCAATGCATGAATTGAATGGAAAAAAATTAGCTGCATTCAGAAACACGAATATTGGTTTTGTTTTTCAATTTCATCATTTATTGCCGGAGTTTACTGCATTGGAAAATGTTTGTATCCCGGGATGGATTGCCGGAAGAAAAAAGAAAGAAGTAAATGATGATGCCATAAAATTATTATCACTATTGGGATTGAAGGATAGATTAGAAAATAAACCGCAAGCATTAAGTGGTGGAGAACAACAACGTGTTGCAGTTGCAAGAGCATTAATCAATAAACCACAAATAGTTTTTGCTGATGAACCAACCGGAAATTTAGATAGTGCCAATGCAAAAGAATTACACGACTTATTTATACAATTGAGAAATGAGTTTGCTCAAACATTTTTAATTGTAACACATAACGAAGAATTAGCCGCCATGAGCGACAGAATATTGCATATGAAAGATGGATTGATTATTTGATGTGAAAATGTGCGGATGCTCAGAAATTGGTTTTAATAATTTGCAAATTTTTCAATTTGCACATCTGCTCATTCACAATCTTGCTTTCCAAGGAATTTCTTCAACATTTAATAAGAGACCAATATATCTGGCTAAAACAAAAAGATAATCACTTAAACGATTGAGGTATTTTATAACCAAAGGTTCTACAAACATTTCATTTTCTTTCATATTCACACAAATCCTTTCTGCTCTACGGCAAACACATCTGGCAATATGTGTTGTTGAAATTGCAGCATGACCACTTGGTAAAATAAAATTTTTCATTATTGGTAACACATCATTCATGCCATCAATTTCTCTTTCCAATAAAACAATATCTGCTTCTTTTAAATCAGGAATTTTCATTAATGGTTCTTTATCAGGATCACATGCCAATGATGAACCAATAGTGAATAATCTATCCTGAATTTCTTTTAAAATATTTTTGGTGTGTTGATGTTGAATAGAATCATTCACCAATCCAATAAAAGAATTTAATTCATCAATTGTTCCATAACTTTCAATACGAATATGGCTTTTGGGAACTTTTGTGCCACCAATTAAACTTGTTTTACCAAGATCACCTGCTTTAGTATAAATTTTTTGAGACATAATAAATTATAACAAAAATAGACAACTCCACTCAGAAATTAATGATAGCACGAAATGCCTAATGGGTTTGCATTTGCGCAAAGGCTTCTGCTCTTGGTTTATCTGTTTCTACCAATCCATCCCTCAAACGAACAATGCGATGCGCATATTTTGCAATATCTTCTTCATGCGTAACTACGATAACAGTATTTCCCGCTTGCTGAATTTTATCAAATATTTCCATTACTTCAACTGATGTTTTTGAATCCAAATTACCTGTAGGTTCATCTGCTAATAAAATAGAAGGATTATTAACCAATGCACGAGCAATGGCAACACGTTGAATTTGTCCACCACTTAATTCATTTGATTTGTGATGACTTCTATCTGCCAAGCCAACTTTTTTCAAAGCTTCCAATGCACGTTCCATTCTTTCTTTTTTAGAAACACCTGCATAAATTAAAGGCAATGCAACATTTTCTGCAGCACTTAATCTTGGCAATAAATTAAATTGTTGAAACACAAAACCAATTTCAGTATTTCTTACTTCAGCTAAATCATCATCCGGCATTTTACTTACATCTTTTCCGTTTAAAACATAAGTACCGCCTGTTGGCGAATCCAAACATCCTAAAATATTCATCAATGTACTTTTACCGCTACCGCTTGGTCCCATTAATGCTACATATTCGTTTTTAAATATTTCCAAGGATATTCCTTTCAGCACGGTAACAGATTGGCTGCCCATGTAATAATCTTTCCGAATATCATTTAACTGAATAATTACGCTCATTTGTATTATTTAATGATTGGTAAAAATTATTTTCTAATTACTTTAGGTACTTTAAAAAACTGTTCGTCTTTTAAAGGTGCATTCAATAAAGCATCTTCACGACTAACACTGCCTTTAATTTCATCGTCACGAAAAACATTTACTGCATCACTCATGTGCATTAATGGTTCTACACCTGTAACATCTACTTCTTTTAATTTTTCAACAAATGCAATCATTTTTTGCATATCATCCTTCATGGATTGCATTTCTTCATCCGAAAAATGAAGTCGAGATAAATGAGCCAAATGCTCAATCATTTCATTGGTTATTTCCATATCAACAAAAATAACTGAATTGGTTACATGAACCATTTTCATTTTATAAGGGGTCAGATAACAGTTCTTTCGGCTTTTTTCCAGTTTACAGATTGGCCAATAGTGAATTGCTTGATGAAACCAATCAACATACAAGCATTCATAAAGACAAAATACATGGGTGCCAATAAAATACCGGACCTTATTTTACTGAGATAAAATAAATAACCCAATAAAGCAAAACCATAAAATGAAATTTGAAAAACAAAAAGCCAATAATAACAATTACAAACGTGTAATAAAAAATAATTAAGTATAAATAGCAATGGCAATGCTATTGGACTAACTACCCAACGAATAATTCTTCTTGATATATATTGAATATTTAACCAAAAATTTTTGTAAGGAAAAAATCCTAACCGTGATAATGTTTGTGCAGCACCGGCTGCTATTCTAATTTTTCGTTTTGCTTCTTCCGTTAATGAACTTGTTGGGAATTCAAATGCAGTTGCATTTTTTTCATACACCAAATGAAATCCTTTTTTAAGAATGAAAGATGAAATCATAAAATCATCCAGAATTGTATCAACAGGCAATACTTCAAATAAATTTGTTCGGATAGAAAAAAATTCACCGGCAGCACC
>CAILAF010000096.1 GCA_903832075.1 uncultured Chitinophagaceae bacterium | reverse complement strand
CTCCCATGGGTGTTTCAAGCAAGGAAAAGTTTTTAAAATGAGCATCTCCATTTAAAAACAGATAATTAAAGACAAGTCTTTTCAATAGTTTAGGTGCTTCTAATTTGTATGTAGCTAAATGAGTGCGCATTAATAGAAATAACTCCGAATAATTTCCCAAATATTTATAATGCTCTCCATGGGTTTGAGGTGTTCTGCCAGACAATGAAGCAAAATCATCCTGTGCCAGCTTTGTGCCGTCTTCTTTAACATCAAAACGCTTCGTTATATAAGCAGGATAGCCATTTTTAAAGAAAATTAATGCATTTTCAGCCGTTTCTATTCCATAAATCTGACGAGCAATTTGCATGGTGAGATGCTCGTTAGCTGGCATTTGGTCACTCTTTCTACCAGCACTTGGGATAGGTTTTAGAATATATGTTCCACGCTCGCTTTCATTGATCAGTCTTAACTTATTTTTTTCCAGTAATACTGAAAATTTTTCTTGTACTCCTGAAATAGACATGCGTTTTCTGTTTTGTTCAAAAAGTTCATCTGTTTCAGGATCGGATGACGGCGAATCGTATGGTAAAATATGATACACAGCCTTACCCTGAAATAATCGATTTAAACAGGTTCTGCTATACGAATTGAAGCCTTCAGCTAAAGTGCCGGGACAATATTTTATTTCAGGTAAACTCATTACTATTCTATTTTTATTACTCGAACAGCACCAATACTATCATACTTTGCGGTAGTCATGAGTAGTCCAAAGTAATCCGTTCGGTCAATATTATTAAGCTTACAAACCACTTGCTTGTTAGAACCTTCAGGAAGCATGTTATAAAAGAATGGAAATAAGAATTTGGAATGAAACTCTTGTCCAGTTTTAGGTAAAGAAAGACTGATATCTGGTTTGTTGTTGTCTGCCATCCAGGTGTGTTTATAACTGAATGTAAAGGAACCATCATCATGTTGGGTTAATACACCTGCTTCTTCATCCTTGTATAGTATTTTTGCCTTTCTCATTTATTAAGAGATGCCTTTTTAAGTTTTAAACTAACTTCCATTCCCAACACATCTACTATCTTTTGTAAAGTCTGCAACGTAGGATTTCCTTTTCCACTTTCAAACTGTTTTAAGGTTCTTAAGCCAACACCAGATAATTCTGCCAAGGTTTCTTGGGTGACTTGTAACGCCTCTCTGCGCTCTTTTATTGTTTTAATTAATCCTTCAAAGTGCAACATATGGCTCTTTTTTATGCAAATATACAATTAATCTTGTGAAATACAATAGAAAGAGCATTATATGGCACTATTTTGTGGGGGTTTTTTACTGTCTTTATTTTAAAAAGGGAACGACGAAATATTTTTATAGCCAGTGGTTATTCTAATTTAAAGTCTACTAATTCGTAGTTTGCATTTCGTCCTCCTACGTCAGTTTGCTTCAGGATACCTTTTTCAACCAAGTCTTTTACGTCCCGTAAGGCGGTGTCGGTAGAGGTTTTGACAATTTTAGCCCATTTTGAGGTTTGTAGTTTTCCTTCAAAATTATCAAAGAGTTTGTTAAGTATTAAGCGTTGGCGTTGGTTGATGGGGGTGTGTTCATGAAATTTCCAAAACTCAGCTTTACGCAATATTTTCTATGTGGTGTTATCGGTGGAGAGCATCGCATTTTTGAGACAATGCAAAAACCAGTCGATCTCTTCGGTAAGGTCGCCTGAACTATGTTGCACTTTTTGCAATACTCCGTAATAGATTTTGCGTTCGGCTAATATTTGGCTTGACATACTGTAAAAACGTTCTCCACTGCCTTCTGAACAGGCAAGCAACATGTCGGTTATGGCTCTTCCAATTCTGCCGTTTCCGTCATCAAAGGGGTGAATGATGATAAACCAAAAGTGTGCTATAGCGGCTTTCAAAACAGGATCAAGGCAGTTTTCGTTGTTGAACCAATCCAAAAACTT
>CAILAF010000095.1 GCA_903832075.1 uncultured Chitinophagaceae bacterium | reverse complement strand
GCAAATGCAGTTTTACCAACCGATGGGCGTGCTGCAAGAATAACAAGATCGGTAGGTTGCCAGCCAAATGTAACTTTATCAAGACTCTCAAACCCACTAGGCACGCCACTTATATCATCTTTTTGGTTTCTTAAATCATCAATTCTATTAACAGCTTTTGCCAATACACTACTAATATCTTCAAAATTTTTCTTTAAATAATTATTAGTAATGTTAAACATTTTTGTTTCGCTTTCATCCAGCAAATCAAATACGTCTGTACTATCTTCATAAGCATCGCCAATAATTTCTCCGCTGATTCTTATTAATTCTCTTTGAATAAATTTTTGTAAAATTATTCTTGCATGTGCATCTATGTTTGCAGTACTTACAACCGCATTGGTAAGTTTGGTAACATAATACGGACCACCAACAGCATCTAATTGTTCTTTGCGTTTTAATTCTTCAACTACTGTTAAAATATCAATTGGAATGCCGCGTTGCTGCATATCCATCATCGCACGAAAAATAGTTTGATGCGATTCAACATAAAAACATTCCGGTTTTAAATTTGTATCTACTAAACTATCAAATGCACTTTTTTCTAGCATGATTGCACCCAATACAGCTTCTTCTAATTCTTTTGCTTGCGGCGGTACTTTACCATACACCATGGTAGTTAAATCAATACTGCTTTTTCTTCTTTTGCGGTCTTTGTTTAAATTAGTTAATTCCATTCCAATTAAAAATACTAAGGGTTAGTAAAAACTTTTTATCTTATTCTAATAATCTTTCTGTATTAAGAAATTGTTATCAAATGAATAAGGAGAACGAATATAATGGCAATCATTCCAAGAATATTTTTTTTCTTTTCTTTTAATTTATTCCCATTCAAAGCACATATAATTAACAAGTAAACAATTAATCAACAAGCGCGTTGCAGTTATTCCCATATTTATTCATGTAATTTGATCGCTTATCCACAATTTACGAATTATTAATTTTCTTCTCACAAAATGAAGTGCTAAAAGAAAAATGGCTGAAAACTTCGCAATAACAATATTAATGCGTAATTAGAAAACTGTTTTGAGTAGTTTGTTGAAAGAAAAAATAGACTTTTATCCGGGTTTTAATTGGTGATTGGTTTTATAAATTATTCTCTGAAAATGAATATAGCAAAGCTTTTGATTTGAAATTGAAATGGCAATTATTTAGTAAATTCTTTTAAAATCTTAATTCATTTTTGCATCAATTATATTTGCAAAACATCAAGCAAACGAAAGTATGACGATAAGTTACAATTGGTTAAGTGAATATCTTCCTGAAATAATAGATCCCGAAAGGCTTTCCAAAATTCTTACATCTATTGGTTTGGAAGTGGAAAGTTTGGAAAAATTTGAAAGTATTAAAGGTGGTTTAGAAGGATTGGTTATTGGCGAAGTAATATCATGCGAACAACATCCTAATGCCGATAAATTAAAAGTTACTAAAGTAAATATTGGCGATAAAGAATTATTACAAATTGTTTGCGGTGCTAATAATGTTGCAGCAAAACAAAAAGTAGTTGTGGCAAAAGTTGGTACAACCATTTATCCAATTAACGGCGATCCAATTACAATGAAAGTTGCAAAAATTCGTGGTGAAGAAAGTTATGGAATGATTTGCGCACAAGATGAAATAGGCATTGGAACAGATCATGCGGGGATTATTGTTTTGCCTGATGATGTTTTTATTGGTTCTTCTGCGTCAACATATTTTAAGCCTTATCAAGATTGGATTTATGAAATTGGTTTAACACCAAACCGAATGGATGCCATGAGCCATTTAGGTGTGGCAAAAGATGTTTGTGCTTATTTAACACATCATGGAAAAAAAGAGATGCGTGTAAAATCTCCATTCAATAATCTTTTCAAATCTGATAATAATAGTTTACCAATTAAAGTTGTAGTTGAAGATGAAGAAGCTTGTCCGCGTTATTCGGGTGTATCAATTTCTAATGTAACTATTAAAGAATCTCCGCAATGGTTAAAAGATAAATTATTGGCAATTGGTCAACGACCCATTAATAATATTGTTGACATTACTAATTTTATTTTACACGAAACCGGTCAACCGTTACATGCTTTTGATGCGGATGAAATAAAATCCGGACAAGTAATTGTAAAAAAATTAAAAGAAGGAACAATATTTATATCATTGGATGGTAAAGAAAGAAAATTAAATAGTGAAGATTTGATGATTTGTAATGGTGAAAGCGAACCAATGTGTATTGGCGGCGTTTTTGGCGGATTGAAAAGCGGTGTAACATCAAACACAAAAAATATTTTTTTAGAAAGTGCATGCTTTAATGCAGTTAATATTCGTAAAACTTCTGTTCATCATGGGTTACGAACAGATGCGGCTACGCGTTTTGAAAAAGGTGTGGACATTTCTAATACTGTGAACGTTTTGAAAAGAGCTGCATTGTTAATTAAAGAAATAGCTGGTGGTGAAATTTCAAGTGATGTAATAGATATTTATCCAAAACCAAAAGAGAAAACACAAGTTGCTATTAAATATCATTATTTAAAAAAACTAAGCGGTAAAAATTATCATCAAGATACAATTAAAAGAATCCTTACTTCGCTTGGGTTTGAAGTGTTGCAAGAAGGAATGGATGAAATAAAATTTAGTGTGCCGTTTAGTAAACCCGATATTAGTTTGCCAGCTGATATTGTTGAAGAAATTGTTCGTATTGATGGGTTGGATAATATTGATATTCCAACTTCAATTACCATTTCACCTGCAATTGAAACTTTAGAATTGAAAGAAACTTTAAAAGAAAAATTATCTAACTATTTAGTTGGAAAAGGTTTCAATGAAATATTTACCAACTCAATCACCAATAGTAAATATTTTAATGAAGAAGTGTTGCAATCATCGGTAAAGATGATGAATAATTTAAGTGTTGACTTAGACATATTACGTCCTTCAATGTTGGAAACCGGTTTAGAGTCTATTACATATAATATCAATCGAAAAAACAATAATCTTTTATTATTCGAATTTGGCAAAGTGTATTCTACCAATAAAATTGGAGAATACTGCGAACAAGAACATCTTTCATTATACTTCACCGGAGCAACACATGAAGATGATTGGAGAGAGAAAAGTATACAGTATGATTTTTATTCTGCCAAAGGAATGGCAAATGCATTATTAGTTTTATGCGGGTTAAATGAAATTCATTTTATTAAAACCGATGAACAATTCTTAAATTTTGAAATCATATCAGGGAAAAATAAACTCGGTATTTTAAAAGAAGTTTCAAAAAAACAATTAACTGCGTTTGATATAAAGCAGCCTGTTTATTTTATTGATTTGAATTATGAAGCTTTGTTGAAATTGGTTCAAAAACAAAAAATCGTTTATAAAGAAGTTTCAAAATTTCAAACGGTGCAAAGAGATTTGGCATTAGTTGTTGACAGAAATACAACGTATGAAATGCTTGAAAATGCTGTAAAAAAAGCAAAATTGTCGAAACTGCAATCCATTCGTTTGTTCGATGTTTTTGAAAGTGATAAAATTGGAGTCAATAAAAAATCAATGGCAGTGAATTTTACTTTTTTAGATGAAGAAAAAACTTTAACAGATAAAGAGATTGATACAAAAATTAATAAATTGATTCAAATATTTGAAAAAGAATTATCTGCTGAAATAAGAAAGTAAATTTAATTTTAGAAAATGGTTGATACTAAGCAACTTGATACTATTCATCAAAAATTGCAACAGTTGTTGAAACAATATCAATTGTTGCAGAAAGAAAATGCTCAATTAAAAAAAGAGTTGGAAAAATCAACTGCAATTATTCAAAGAAAATCTGAAGAAATAAATTCTTTACAACAAAAGATGGATGTTTTAAAATTAAATGTGGGAGCATTGTATCCTGATGATAAAGTTGCTTTGCAAAAGAGGATTGATAGTTATTTAAAGGAAATTGATAAATGTATTTCGTTAATTAATGCACAATAAAATGGCAGAATTAATTCCAATTAATATCGTTGTTGCCGATAGAAATTATCGTTTAAAAATCAATCCTGCTGATGAAGAAACGGTTCGCAAAACCGTAAAACTCATAAACGACAAGGTTCTTGAATTTAAAACCAATTTTGCCGGTAAAGATTTGCAGGATTATGTTTCTATGGTTTTATTATGGTTTGCAACCGAACAAAACAAAGGCGATGCATCATTAATACTTCAATCAAATCAATCAGAAAAATTAGATGCAATCGAATCTTTATTGGATAAAGCATTGAAAGCTTAAAGTTCCCATCTTATAATAAATTACCATCCCCTTCATTTCAGTCGGGTTTTTAATTATCTTCGCATACTATGCTCAATCATTTTAAGAAATGAGAAGAGAGTAAAAAAATTGATTGTGAACTATTTTAAAACATCTCGAACAAATGGATCAAACAGTTATATCAATAATAATTGGTGTTATATCACTAATTGTGGGTGTTGTAGCGGGTAGACTATTATTTGCTAAGAACACTAAAAAACAAATTGAAGAAGCGGAATTACAAGCACAAAGTATTTTAAAAGACGCAGAGAGTAAGGCTGAAAATATAAAAAAGGAAAAGCAACTCGAGGCTAAAGAAAGGTTTGTGCAATTAAAGTCTGAACACGATAGAGAAGTGTTAGAACGTAACCGCAAATTAAGTGATGCCGAAGGTCGCATCAAGCAAAAGGAAATTTCCATCAATCAAAAAGAAGGCAATCTTGATAAACAAATCAAGGAGAATGAAACGATCAAAGAAAATTTGAATCGTCAGATTGAAGTTGTGAATCATAAAAGAAATGAATTAGAAAAACATCAGGAAGAACATATTCGACGCTTAGAAAAAATTGCTAATCTATCAGCGGAAGAAGCCAAAGCACAATTGGTGGAAAGTTTAAAGCACGAAGCGCAAACACAAGCATTAGCATTACAACAAGAAATAATTGAAGATGCCAAACTAAAAGCAAATAAAGAAGCAAGAAAAATTGTAATACAATCCATTCAAAGAACTGCTGCAGAACAAACTATTGAAAATACAGTTACTGTTTTTAATTTGGAAACAGATGAAATCAAAGGTCAAATCATTGGTCGTGAGGGTAGAAACATTCGTGCCATTGAAGCTGCTACTGGTGTGGATTTGATTGTTGATGATACACCCGAAGCAATTATACTTTCTTCATTCGATCCATTAAGAAGAGAAATTGCTCGTTTAAGTTTACAACGTTTGGTAGCTGATGGTCGTATTCATCCGGCACGTATTGAAGAAGTAGTTGAAAAAACTCGTAAGCAATTAGAAGAGCAGGTTATGGAAATTGGTGAACGAACTGTTATTGAATTAGGTATTCATGGTTTGCATAAAGAATTGGTAAGAATAGTTGGCAAGATGCGTTTTCGTTCCTCATACGGACAAAACTTATTGATGCATAGTCGTGAAACGGCTAATCTTTGTGCAATTATGGCAAGCGAATTGGGAATGAATGTAAAATTAGCTAAACGTGCAGGTTTATTACATGATATTGGTAAAGTGCCTGATGATGAAACAGAATTGAGTCATGCATTATTAGGAGCAAAGCTGGCAGAAAAATATGGTGAAAATCCTGCAGTTGTAAATGCTATTGGAGCACATCATGATGAAATGGAAATGCAATATGTTATTTCTCCTATCATTCAAGCGTGCGATGCGATCAGTGGTGCAAGACCAGGTGCAAGACGTGAGATCATGCAGCAATATTTGCAAAGGATTAAAGACCTTGAAAATTTAGCATTAGCTTATCCGGGTGTAGAGAAAGCGTATGCAATACAGGCTGGACGAGAGTTGCGTGTAATTGTAGAAGCTGATAAAGTAACTGATGGTGATAGTGATAAATTAAGTTTTGAAATTGCACAAAAAATTCAAACAGAGATGACTTATCCTGGTCAAATTAAAGTAACTGTGATAAGAGAAAAAAGGGCTGTAAATGTAGCACGGTAAATTAATTTCAAGTTTGAAATCTTAAATTTAAAATTTTACCTTACTTTTGCCGTCCGCAAAAAATTAATATTATGAACGCAGCAGTTCAATTTGTACATGACCAATTAACAGCTAAGAAGGATTATCCTAAGTTTAAAGCTGGTGATAACATTACCGTTAACTATAAAATCGTTGAAGGTGGTAAAGAGAGAATACAGAGTTTTCGTGGCGATGTAGTTAAAATGCAGGGAACTGGCAGTACGGCTACTTTCACAGTTCGTAAAATATCTGATGGAGTTGGTGTAGAACGCTTATTTCCTTTCTTTTCTCCTAATATTGATTCTATTCAATTAAATAAATCAGGTAAGGTTCGTCGTTCTAAATTGTATTACCTACGCGAAAGAAGTGGAAAGAGCGCACGTATTAAAGAAAAGAGATTTTAGTAATACTCATTATTTAATGATATTAAAAGCGAAGGCGTACGCCTTCGCTTTTGTTTATTTTTTATTGATTCAAATTTTCGCTTACTTTGTCTTATTAAATTAAAT
>CAILAF010000094.1 GCA_903832075.1 uncultured Chitinophagaceae bacterium | reverse complement strand
TGTAAGAAATATTTTTTTGCAAGAGATAATATCTTTCTTCATTTTTATATCCCTCTTGTAATATTTTTTTATACTCGGCAGTGGAGTGATCTTTAAATAATTCAGACAGATTACTACTTAATGAATCCAGATTATCTTTAAACCGTTTTCCATTTTTTTCTCTTAACCCTTCTGCACCAAAATCAATATATATATCAAACTGAGGAATACTGGTGCTTAACATTTGTCCGTCTTCGCTGTAAATAGTTCCTCGTTCAGCTTCGACGATATCAATTTTTTGATGTAAACTATCTTGCAAACTTTTCCAATGTTTGCCTTGCACTTGTTGTATGTAAAAAGCTTTACTCATAATACCAATGCATACAAGCACAACGGCTATATAGCTTAAATACACTCTCCATAATATGTCACGCTTTACATCCATTATTGATGATTCCCTTCTTTTTTTTCTGATTGTAACCTTTGCGGCAATTCTTTACTTATCTTTAAACCCAATGGCTCTGCAGCTTTCAGCACTTGTTCTTCTTCACTTTTGTACATCACTTCGCTTTTTAATGTTTTATATTGGTATTCCAACTCTTTAATTTCATTTTGTGTTTTACTACTGTTTCTTATAAATCGATCTGCCATATGACCATTAGCGATATATAAAACAGCCAACAAACTCAAAAACAGAAAAAAATTCATGTTGCCTGTAATCCACTGCGTACTGAATAATTTTTTCAGCGGATTTTTATTATTATTTATTTCTGTTTCAGCCATTCTTTTTCTTATTACTTATAACTTAGTACTTACAACTTTTCTGCTACTCTCAACTTTGCACTTCTGCTTCTTGTATTTTTTTTTATTTCATTATCACTTGCAATAATTGGTTTTTTTGTAATGATCTTAAAAACAGGTTCTTTCACTTCAGACACAAAAGGGTTATCTGGCAATTCATCGAAACTACCTTGACGAAAAAAATTCTTTACCAATCTGTCTTCTAAAGAATGAAAAGTGATAATAGCAGCACGGCCACCTTTTTTTAATACAACAGGTAACTGCTGTAACATTTCTTTTAATGAACCCATTTCATCGTTCACTTCAATTCTTAATGCCTGGAACACTTGCGCCAAATACTTATTGGGATTGCCTTTCACCACAGGACTTATCAATGATTTGAATTGCTGAATATTTTGAACAGGCATTTGATTGCGATGCACTACGATATGTTTTGCCAATGTTTTTGAATTACTTACTTCTCCATATTGCTCAAATAGTTTGTGCAATTGTTGTTCTGAATAATCCAAAATAATTTCAGCAGCATTTAATTTCTGGCGTTGATCCATTCTCATATCAAGCGGACCATCAAAGCGAATTGAAAAACCTCTTTCTCCTTCATCAAATTGATGCGAACTAACTCCAAGATCAGCCATCACTCCATCAACAGATTGAATTTTATGCAATCGAAGAAAGCGTTGCAAATGACGAAAATTTTGTGGAACAAAAATGATTCGATCATCATGAGGGATATTTTTTTTTGCATCTTCATCTTGATCAAATGCAATTAATTTTCCATTTGCATTTAATTTTTTGATGATTCCTTTACTATGCCCACCACCACCGAATGTGCAATCAACATAAATTCCATCAGGCTGAATATTCAGCGCATCAATTGTTTCGTGAAAGAGGACAGGAATGTGATAATCGGAATTTTGAATTTTGAATTTTGAATTTTCAATTCTTTCGGTCATCATTTCATTTTTAAATCATCATTCAACATTTTTTCCTGCCATTACTTCTTTAGCCAAATCACTGAAAGCTTCTGGTGAAAAATCCTCAAAGAGCTGTTTGTACTTACTTGCATCCCAGATTTCGAATCGGTCAAGTGCGGCGGCAAGAACAATGTCTTTACCTAACCCGGCAAATTCTTTCAACGATTGAGGAAGCAACATTCTGCCTGCATTATCTAATTCAACTTCTGTTGCACCTCCCAAAAATTGACGACGGAATTGTCTTACTTTAGGGTCGAAATCATTCAACTGACTAATCTTGGAAATAATGAGTTCCCAACTTTTGATCGGATATAATGTGAGACATTTTTCAAAGCCACGACTGAGTATGAAACGTCCCTCTCCTTCAGGCAACTGTTTTTTAAGTCCACCCGGAAGCAGAAAGCGCCCTTTCGCATCAACTGTAGCCTCATATTCGCCGTGAAATCCGTTCATTGTTAATAATTATTGTTCAAGATTACCACTTGTTGACACAAAATAACACTTTTTCCCACTTCAAATGCAAATTTGATGTGATTGTATTTATCCACAAGAATTAATCAACACAAAAGCCTGTCTGCATTGATTTTCAAAGGAATAATTGAATTACGCCTGTGATTTTGATGTGAATAGCGGTGAATAAGTAGTTGAAAAGCCTTGTATGATTGAATT
>CAILAF010000093.1 GCA_903832075.1 uncultured Chitinophagaceae bacterium | reverse complement strand
TCATTCTCAATAAGACTTCCTTGAGCAATTGTTTTCCAAATATTATAAATCATTACAAACACACCAGAAATGTATAATGCACCCCCTAAACTTCTTGTTACATACATTGGAATAATATGTGTAACAGTTTCTAAAAATTGATATTTGATTTGACCTTCTTCAGTAAATTGTTTCCACATTTCTGCTTGTGTAAAACCTGCCCAATACATTGGCAATGCATATAAAACAATACCAAGTGTACCAATCCAAAAATGGTTAGTAGCAAGTTTCTTAGAATATAATGTTGTGTTGAATATTTTGGGAATCAAATAATATAATATTCCAAATGTCATAAAACCATTCCATCCTAAAGCGCCAATATGAACGTGTGCAATAGTCCAGTCAGTAAAATGCGAAATAGCATTTACACTTTTTAAACTTAACATAGGTCCTTCGAATGTTGCCATACCATAACAAGTAACAGCAACAACTAGAAATTTCAATACCGGTTCTTCTCTTACTTTATCCCATGCACCTCGAAGTGTAAATAAACCATTCAACATTCCACCCCAACTTGGTGCAATCAACATAATACTAAAAACTGTTCCTAAGCTTTGAGCCCAATCAGGCAATGCAGTATATAATAAATGATGAGGACCAGCCCAGATATAAATAAATATCAATGCCCAGAAATGAATGATAGATAAACGATAACTATATACCGGACGATTTGCAGCCTTTGGTAAGAAATAATACATTAAACCCAAATAAGGTGTGGTTAAAAAGAATGCAACTGCATTATGTCCATACCACCATTGCACCAATGCATCTTGCACACCAGCATAAAAACTATAACTCTTCATCCAACTGAAAGGAATTTCAAATGAATTTACAATATGCAACATTGCAACAGTAACCCAAGTAGCTATAAAAAACCAAATAGCCACATATAAATGTCTTTCTCTTCTTTTAAGAATAGTACCAAACATATTGATACCAAATACAACCCAAACTAAAGTGATAACAATATCAATGGGCCATTCTAATTCGGCATATTCTTTACCACTTGTATATCCGGCTAACAATGTTACAGCAGCTGAAACAATAATTAATTGCCAAACCCAAAAATGAATTTTACTGAGTGTATCACTGAACATTCTTGCTTTACATAAACGTTGCAAAGAATAATATACACCCATAAAAATTCCATTACCGACAAATGCAAAAATTACAGCATTTGTATGCACGGGACGAACACGACCAAATGTAGTTATGGGCAAATTAAAATTAGCAGCAGGCAAATAAATTTGCACTGCAATTAACAATCCTGCTAACATACCAACCACACCCCAAAGCATGGTAGCATATGCAAACATCTTTACTATCTTGTTATCGTAATAAAATTTTTCTACTTGCATTGTATTAATTATTGAATGAATATTTATAGTTAATAAAATTATTTATTTTTTGACATCGTCAAATAAAATTCTAATAGGGGGGGATTCTTCATCATCATACTGCCCGGACTTAACACTCCATAAAAAAGCTCCAAGAAATACTGCAGCAATAGATATGCTGGCAATTAATAATAGTATTATTACACTCACGTTAATTTGGTTGATGATGAACAAATATATTACACCGCAAATCTAAAGTCAATGATAATTTTTACTTAAAAAAATGACATTTATCATATTTTATAAATAAAAAAATACACTATGAAAATATCATTTCAAATTCATTTTTTTTGCAATTAAATTACTCAATCCAAAAGTTATCAATAATATGCTAATGGTACTACAAGGCATTAATATTGCCGCCCGCATAGGAGATAACAATCCTTGAACTGCAAACGAAAGTCCTATGATATTATACAAAATAGAAACTATAAATGCCAACATTACTACTCTTTTATTGGCTTTGCACAAACGAATAAATGTAAACAAACGATGCAATTGGCTGGCCTCTAATATTCCATCACTTGCAGGTGTAAAAGTGTTACTATTCTCTGTTACAGCAATACCAACATTGGCCTGTTTTAATGCACCTGCATCATTTAATCCATCACCAATCATCATTACTTTTCTTCCACTTTTTTGCAGTTGCTGAATAACCTCCAATTTATCTTCAGGTTTTTGATGAAATAAAATATTAGCATTATATCCTAATAAATCTTTCAAATAGTTTTTCTCTCCTTCATTATCGCCACTTAATACTGCCAAACCATAATAATTTTTTAATCTTTTAATTAGCAATGGAATCTTTTCACGATAATTATTTTGAAAACTAAATTTTCCAAGAGTTTTATTTTCTACTTTTAAATAGACAGATGATTCAATTACTTTTTCAGATAAACTTTCGGTAATAAATGATTTAGATCCCATAGAAATAAAATCATTATTTACAATTCCTTCAATTCCTTTTCCGGGAAACTCTTCAAATGCTTCAACATGATATCTTTTTGATTCCCGTGTCCATAAAGCTATTGCTTTACTCATCGGATGAGTTGATTGAGCAGCTAATGAAGCTATCTTCATTTTCATTTCTTTGCTCAATGGCTGTCCCTCATAAATAATATGTTGATAATCTCCTGTTGTTAATGTTCCGGTTTTATCAAATACTATATAATCTACTTCGGCTATTTCTTCAATTGTTTGTGCATTGCGCAAATAAAAATGATTGCGACCAAGTCGACGAAGAATATTTCCATTAGTAAACGTATTACTTAATAACAATGCACAAGGACAAGCAACAATTAAAACAGCAGTAGCTGCTGTCCAAATTTTTGAGTGATCATAAAACGACCAATACATCGCTGCCGCAATTGCAACAGCAAAAACAACCCAAGTAAAATAACGACTTAATAAATGCACGAAAGATCGTTCATCATCTTTTCTATTCTTTTGCAATTCTTCCCGATTCCATAATTTGGTGAGATAACTTTGTGCCACTTCTTTAATCACCAGTATTTCAATATTGCTTCCTATTTGTTTACCACCAGCATATATTATTTCGCCCATTTCTTTTTCAATCGGAACACTTTCGCCTGTAACAAAACTATAATCTATCAATGCTTTGCCTCTTGTTAAAATAGCATCGGCAGGAATCAATTCTTGATTATGGATAAGCAATGTATCATTCAATTTTATATCTGGCAATTGTACAATTTCTTCTTTCTCATCCTTTATTTTAGAAACAGCAATAGGAAAATATGAAGTATAATCTCTTTCAAAACTTAATTGCTCGTAAGTTTTATCCTGTAATATTCTTCCAACTAACATAAAAAATACAATACCATTCATGCTATCAAAATATCCTACACCTTGATTAGTGAATACTTCAAACAAGCTTCTGCAAAAAGTTACCAAAACAGACAAAACTATTGGTGCATCAATATTTAAAAATCCATGTTTTAAACTCTTCCATGCACTTATATAAAATTCAGAAGCGGAATAGAAAAAAACAGGTAAACTTAAAAAAACATTTAAATAGCGAAATAAACTTAATAAATATTGTTCTTTTGAATCAATTCCTAAATATTCGGGAAAACTCATTAGCATAATATTACCAAAACAAAAACCAGCCACACCTAATTTATAAATTTTTGATTTATCAATTGTTGGCTTTGCATGTTGAATATCCTTTAAACTAATATAAGGCTCATAACCAATACTAGTAAGCAATTCAGCTATTTTACGAATAGATGTAAATCGATGATCAAAAACAATATCTGCTTCTTTTCTAGTAAAATTTATTTTACTGCTGATAATAGAATCATCCAAACGATGCAAATTTTCCAATAACCATAAACAACTGCTACAATGTATTTGTGGCAAATAAAAACTGATATGCGTTTCGGTATCATTTTTAAAAACAGTCAATGATTGTTTAATAGCTCCATCATCTAAAAAAGTAAATTTATTTTCTCGTACACGTATTCTTTGATTAAGTCCCGGGGTTTTGCTAATACTATAATAATCGCATAATCCATTTTGATCCAATATTTCAAATACCATTCGGCAACCTTCACAACAAAAATTTTTTTCATGTGCATGAACGGGTTTTGCATCGCAATCCTCACCACAATGATAACATTGAATATACGAACTAGTGTGTAATGAAGACATAGAAATATATATTACTTAGCAAGTTATATTTTTCAAAAATATCAATCCTGATGATATTCAGCTAAAAAAATGATTTTTATCACCTTTTATATAATTTGCAAGTATTGAGTGCATCTATAATTTACCTTGCACCGTCTTTTCAAATATTGACATCTATGACAATTGGAGTTTTTAATGGTGAAGAAAAGTTCAAGGCTTTTTTTGAATACGCAACTGAAGGAATTTTACTTGTTAATAAGGATGGCAAAATTATTATTGCAAACCCTGCCTGTGAAAGATTATTCGGTTACAATAATGGCGAATTGGAAGGTAACGAAATTGAAATGCTAATTCCGCAACGATTTGCACAACATCATACTATCCATCGAGATCAATTCAATGAAGACCCACATGCCAGAACAATGGGTATCGGAATGAATTTATATGGCATGAAAAAAAATGGAGATGAGTTTTCAGTTGAAGTTAGTTTAAGCCCACTTGAAACTTCCAAGGAAAAATATGTAATTGCTTTTATTATTGATATTACGTTAAGAAAAAAAAATGAAGATGCAATTAAAAAGCAAAAAGCAGAATTAGAATTATTGACAAAAGAATTAGAAAAAAGAGTGAAGGACAGAACAATGATTTTGGAAGAAGCATTACAACAATTAGAAAAATCAAGAGAAGAATTAAGCACTGCATTAGAAAAAGAAAAAGAATTGAATGAGTTGAAATCGAGATTTGTTTCGATGGCATCACATGAATTCAGAACACCTTTGGCAACGATTCTGTCTTCAGTAACACTCATTGCAAAATATAGAGAACAAGACGATAAAGAAAATGAATTAAGACATATTGAAAGAGTTAAATCAGCTATTTCACATATGACAGAAATTTTAAATGATATGTTATCAATCAGCAAATTGGAAGAAGGAAAAATTTCAGCTTTCTTGGAAAAATTTGATATCATAGATTTTGTGGAACAAGTTGTTTTGGAATTACAAGCAGTTACAAAAAAAGGTCAACACATTGTTTATAGTCATGATGGTCATAGAATGGTGTATCTAGATAAAAAAATATTGCGTAATATTTTTTTCAATCTCATTTCCAATGCTATTAAATTTTCTCCCGAAAATGAAATCATTGATGTTACTACTCATATTTCCGGAATACAAATAAGATTAACCGTTAAAGATCATGGCATAGGAATTACTGACGAAGACAAAGAACATTTATTTGAAAGATTTTTCAGAGGCCATAATGCTACTAACATTCAGGGAACCGGATTGGGATTAAATATAGTTGCCAAGTATCTTGAAATCTTGAATGGCGACATTACCTTTGAAAGCAAAGTGGGCGACGGCACAACATTTATTATTCAGTTACCAAATAATATTAACCAATGAGCAAAAAAATTTTATTGATTGAAGACAGTTTAGAGATGCGTGAAAACACTGCTGAAATTTTAACGCTTGCAGGCTATGAGGTTATTACTGCAAATAATGGAAAAGAAGGAATTGATTTAGCGCATAGAGAATTTCCCGATTTAATTATTTGCGATATTATGATGCCATTATTAGATGGATATGGCACTTTGCACATGTTATCAAAAAATACTGAAACTGCTAATATTCCATTTATTTTTTTAACCGCAAAAGCAGAACGAAGTGATTATAGAAAAGGAATGGAAATGGGTGCAGATGATTATCTTACCAAACCGTTTGATGATATTGAATTATTGAATGCCGTTGAAAGCAGATGCAGAAAAGCAGATTTACTGAAAAGAGAATATACAAAAAATATTGAAGGATTGAATGAATTCATGAATCAAGCAAAAGGTTTTGATGTATTGAAAGCAATTTCTCAAGAACAAGAACTAAGATTATTTAGAAAAAAAGAAGATATCTATAGAGAAGGCAGTTTCCCAAAAGGAATTTATTTCTTAAATAAAGGAAAAGTAAAAACTTATAAAGTAAGTGATTACGGAAAAGAATTTATTACCGGATTATATAAAGAAGGAGATTTTTTTGGATACTTGGCATTATTGGAAGATACAAAATATTCTGACTTTGCAACAACATTGGAAGATTCAGAAATATGTTTGATTCCTAAAGCAGATTTTTATTCTCTTTTGCATAAGAGTTCTGAAATATCTAAGAAATTTATAAAAATGCTTTCGGATAATTTGCATGAAAAAGAAGAACAACTTTTAAAACTTGCATATAATTCTGTAAGAAAAAAAGTTGCCGATGCATTAATCACTTTGTATGATCGCTATAAAGAAGAAGGAAGTCAGAATAATTTTACTATCAGCATTTCACGCGAAGATTTGGCAAACCTTGCAGGTACTGCAACAGAAAGCACTATCAGAACTTTAAGCGATTTAAAAGATGAAAAATTAATTGAGATTCAGGCAAGTAAAATAACTATACTTAATTATCAAAAATTAAGTCAGTTAAAGAATTAAAAAAGATTTAGATTTTATTGCGATTCATTTGAGCTGTGATTGCTTCGCCTTGTTCATTTTGTTCTTGCAATGTCCAGTTATCAGTAACTGTTGTTTCTAACCAAATGTTTCCTGACTTACGAAAAACTTGTAACTGCAAAGCATAAGTTTCTGTAAACATTTTATCTAATTCTTGTACAGTTGTTTCCGGATTAATAACAATCTTTCTTCCGTTTGCATGAATGTATTTAAATTCCTTCAATGTTTTTTGTCCTTCGTTTGAAAACCTACGCAATATTGCCCCAGTACTTCTCTTTTCAAAAAATTCAATTTTAAGAAAAGGAAATAATTTATTGAAAGCCTCGTAAACTGCGAGCAAATTCATACTATCTTCTAAAACAATACTCATATCTCAAACAAAAATATCTGCATGAAATAAAGATTCAACTGATATTTGTCATATCACAGATTGATTCCTGTCAAAAAACAGTAAAAAAAAGAACAATGGTTGATATTTGAATCAACATCACTTAATTTGTATTATATATAATGTTTCTATATAAAAACTATAAACATTATTTCAATTTTTGAAAACACATTTTATCAAATTGAAAATTTATAATTGAGTCTTTTCTTATTTTACATTTAACTATGATTTATTTTAATTTACAAGACAGCATAAATTTTATTTCCAAAATAACTTTTCGTCGTGCGTGGAATGCAAGTAAAATATTGTGCAGCTATCAGTTAAGTAAATTAAGCGGCAAAGCAATTCAATGGGGTTTTCCAATGTCAATTTCATTCGAACCAACCACTTCCTGCAATTTGCGTTGCCCGGAATGCCCGAGCGGTTTAAGATCATTCACAAGACCGACAGGAATGTTAGAAAAAGATTTTTTTAGAAAGACAATTGATGATATTTATAAAGAATTATTGTATCTCATTTTTTATTTTCAGGGAGAACCTTATCTCAATCCTGATTTTTTGGAAATGGTTAAATATGCAAATGATAAAGGCATTTACACTGCAACATCAACCAATGCACATTATTTAACTGATGAGAAAGCTAAAAAAACTGTTGAAAGCGGGTTAGACAGATTAATTATTTCAATTGATGGAACTACCCAAGATGTTTATGAACAGTACCGCGTTGGTGGCACTTTAGATAAAGTTTTGGAAGGAACCAAAAATATTGTAAAATGGAAAAAAGAATTAAAAAGCAAAACCCCATTTATATTTTTTCAGTTCTTAGTTGTAAAACCCAACGAACATCAAATTGAAGCAATAAAAAAATTAGGAAAAGAAATTGGCGTTGATCAAGTGCGATTCAAAACTGCTCAAGTTTATGATTATGAAAATGATCCGCACCAACTCATTCCATCAAATGATAAATACAGTCGTTATAAAAAAGATAGCCAAAATAAAATGCAAATAAAAAGTGGAATGGTAAATCATTGCTGGAAATTATGGCAGGGCAATGTTATTACTTGGGATGGATTGATTGTACCTTGTTGTTTTGATAAAGATGCATTGCATCAATTAGGAAATTTAAAAACACAATCTTTTAAAGAAATTTGGAACAACGATAATTATAAACAGTTCAGAAAAGAATTGATGCAAAGCCGTAAGAACATTGATATCTGCGCTAATTGCAGCGAAGGTTTAAAAGTTTGGGAAGATTAATCATTCTGTTTTATTTACGATGTTAGATGTACGATTTATAAACTAATTACGTTATAATCCAATCAACTAAATTATCCTATCAATTATCTTCGCTTCATGAAAAAAATATTATTTCTATTTTTTATTTCCCACTTTTCACTTTTCACTTTTGCGCAAGTTTCACCTAAGTTTGAATTTCGTGCAGTATGGATTGCAACAGTTGATAATATTGATTGGCCAAGTAAAAAAGATTTAAGTGTGAATGAACAAAAAGCTGAATTCATTCATTTACTTGATATGCATAAACAAAATGGAATGAATGCTGTGATTGTTCAAGTGCGGCCAGCAGCAGATGCATTCTATCCTTCTCAATACGAACCCTGGAGCGAATTTTTAACAGGCAAACAAGGAACGCCACCTTATCCTTATTATGATCCGCTACAATTCATGATTGAAGAAACACATAAACGCGGAATGGAATTTCATGCATGGCTAAATCCATATCGTGCTGTATTCAATCTTAAAAACTCAACCATTGCCTCATCGCATGTTACAAAAATTCATCCTGAATGGTTTTTAATTTATGGTGATAAAAAATATTTCAATCCTGCATTACAAGAAGTAAGAAATTATGTTACGCTCATTGTTAAAGATATTGTTACAAGATATGATGTTGATGGCATTCACATGGATGATTATTTTTATCCTTACAGAATTTCCGGAAAAGAATTTCCGGATGAAAAAACTTTTCGCGAATATGGAAGAGGCTTAGACAAAGAAACATGGCGCAGAAGTAATTGCGATAGTATCATCAAACAAATTTCTGAAACTATTCGTATTAATAATGCAAGAGTAAAATTTGGAATTAGTCCATTTGGTGTTTGGCGCAATAAAGACAATGACATTAATGGAAGTGATACAAAAGCCGGTCAAACAAATTATGATGATTTGTATGCTGATATTTTATTATGGTTAAAAAAAGGTTGGATTGATTATGTAGTTCCACAATTGTATTGGGAGAAAGGTCATAAACTTTGCGATTACAATGTTTTATTGGATTGGTGGAACAAACATAGTTATGGCAAACATTTATACATTGGTCATGGTTTGTACAGAGCCAACAGCAATGCGGCATGGAAAGATAAAAATGAAATACCGAATCAAATAAAAGATTTACGCAACTATTCAACAACACAAGGAAGTGTTTTTTTTAGCAGCAAAAATTTAGAAAGAAATCAAAATGGTTGGGCAGATAGTTTACGAATGAATTATTATGCATTGCCTGCCTTAATTCCTTCAATGCCTTGGATAGATAGCATTGCACCAGCAAAACCATTTATTGAAAAAAATAAAGATCAAACTTTTACCATTAATTATAAAGGCAATAAAAGAATAAAGGCATTTGCTGTTTTTGTAATTCCCGATAAAGTTGATTTTAATATGGAATTAGCTACATTGATTGATATAATAATTGGCGATAAACAAATCATTTTTGACAGAAACAAATCTGTTGCAGATGAGGGAGACAGAATATTTGTTTGCGCTGTTGATATTAATAATAATATCAGTCAAGCTGTTGAATTAAAATAACACACGATTCTCTTCATTTATTTTTTATCTACTTTTATCTATTCAATTCATAAAAAGTGAATACAATTTTAATTATTGATGATGAAGAAAAGTTGCGAAGTTTATTATCCCGCATAATAAGTTTGGAAGGATTTGAAGTGATTGAAGTAGCCAATTGTAAATCAGCTCTCAAAAAATTTGAAACACATAATATTGATGTGGTTTTGTGCGATGTAAAATTACCTGATGGCAATGGTGTGGAATTGATTAAAGAAATTAAAAGCAAATCTACTGATACAGAAATAATTTCTTTAACCGCATACGGTAATATTGCCGACGGAGTTCAAGCAATTAAAAATGGCGCTTTCGATTATATTACAAAAGGTGATGATAACAATAAGATCATTCCTTTATTGCATCGTGCTATTGAAAAAGTACATCTTTCAAAACGAGTTGCCGAATTAGAAAAAAAAGTAGTTAAAAAATATTCATTCGATAACATCATTGGTAAATCAAAAAATATTCTTCATGTAATTGAATTGGCAAAAAAAGTTTCATCTACCGATACAAGTGTTTTATTACTTGGCGAAACCGGAACAGGTAAAGAAGTGTTTGCACAAGCCATTCATCAAAATAGTAACAGAAGCAGCAAACCCTTTGTAGCATTGAATTGCAGCGCATTTAGTAAAGAGTTA
>CAILAF010000092.1 GCA_903832075.1 uncultured Chitinophagaceae bacterium | reverse complement strand
TAATTTTCTTTCTCCTTTTTCAAATTCATCTTGTTGCACAACTTTAATTTTAAGTTTTGCATTACGCTGAATTAATAAACAAGCTTCTTTCTTTTTACTGCGATAATATTGCAATGAATGTTTTTGCAAATCATTAAACATAGCTGCATCTTTTATACAAGCATGTTTGATGATCTCTGCAAATCCTTGTTGCCATTGAGCTTCAGGCAATGTGTTTAAAAAAATCAGATCATGCAAAATAAAACTTGGTTGCTTTGTAATGCCAACCATATTTTTATAAACACCAACATCAATTCCATTTTTGCCACCAATACTTGCATCAACCAATGCCAATAAAGTTGTTGGAACAAAACCAAATTTTATTCCACGCATATAAATACTTGCAACAAATCCGGTAATATCTGTAATAACACCTCCTCCTACTCCAACTAAAGTTGTTTTTCTGTCTGCTCCCAATGCAATCAATTGTTCAATGATCGAATCAACTGTTGCCTGAATTTTATATTCTTCGCCGGGTTTTAAAACAATTGTTTTATATGATTTAAATTTCTTTTGATGCGCAGCAAAAATATTTTCATCAGTTATGATGATTGTATTTTTTATGTCTACTATTTCTTTCAAATGACTAAAGCCATTTGCAAAGTAGCAATCAGTAAAAGCGTAATTAAATTTAAAAGTTTGTTTGTTCATAAAGCCGATTATTCACAATTATGAATTCATCACTTTATTTTGATGATTAATACTTTCCATGTGAATGGCATCAAAATATTTAGTGATAAATTCTTTGCTTAATCCTAATTTTTCTCCTTTAGCGAAAGCACGCTCCAGTATTGAATTCCAGCGATTGGTTTGTAAAATGGTGATGTTGTTATCTTTTTTATACTGACCAATTTTATCTGCCACTTTCATTCGTTGTCCTAATATCTGCATCAATTCATCATCCAAATGATTAATCTGTTGACGCATTTTTTCTATCGCCGCGTGAAACTCTTCACTTGCAACATCTTCTTTTCTCCATAAAATATTACTCAACAATTCATTCAAACGTTCAGGAGTAATTTGTTGTTTCGCATCACTCCATGCTTTGTCGGGATCAATATGACTTTCAATAATCAATCCATCAAAATCTAAATCAATTGCTTTTTGTGCAACATCCTGTAACATTTGTCTGTTACCGCAAATATGTGACGGATCATTAATCATCATCATTTCAGGATATCTTCTTTTCATTTCAATTGCCAAATGCCACATTGGGGCATTGCGATATTCTGTGTTTCCATAAGAACTAAAACCACGATGAATCAATCCAATATTTTTAATACCTGCTTTAGCAACACGTTCTACAGCACCTAACCATAATTCCAAATCAGGATTAATTGGATTTTTAATTAACACAGGAATATCAACACCACGCAAAGCATCAGCAACATCCTGCACGCTAAAAGGATTAACTGTTGTACGGGCACCAATCCATAAAACATCAACACCAAATGTCAATGCATCTTCCACTTGTTTACTACTTGCCACTTCAACAGCCCAAGGAATATTAGTAATTTTTTTTGCACTTTGTAACCAAGGCAATCCTTTAGCACCAATGCCTTCAAAGCTTCCGGGGCGCGTACGCGGTTTCCAAATACCGGCACGCATTACATCTACTTTTCCTGTTGCTGCTAAACGTGTTGCAGTTTCAATAATTTGTTCTTCTGTTTCAGCACTGCATGGTCCTGCAATAATTAAAGGACGTTTTGCCAAAACATCATGAATTGTTTTTTTTTGTTCGATTGTCTGTTCCATTTTGATGAATTAATAACTAAAAAATATTTTTATAATGATGTCATTCTAAGAATCTAATTTATCATTTATCAGATTCCTCACTTCGTTCGGAATGACAAATCAAACTATCTGCTATTTGCATCATTCATTCTTATTCTTCGGCCGCGATAATTTTTTCCATCTAATGAAGTAATCATTTGCTTTGCTACTTTTTTATCTATCTCAATCCAACTATTCATTTCTTTCATATCAATTCTTCCCAGCACTTCCTTTTTCAATTCGCTCATATCCAAAATGAATTGTAAAAAACTTGCTTTATAAAAACCATCTTTTGTTCCGAGATTTACAAATAATCGAACAGTATCACCATCGCTATATTTTACCGGACGATTATC
>CAILAF010000091.1 GCA_903832075.1 uncultured Chitinophagaceae bacterium | reverse complement strand
TCATATTTTGTTGAAATTGAAAAGAGTTAAAACAATTTATGACAGAAAGTTATTGAAATTGTATTGAGAATTCAAAGCAATTTATTTATTAATGCATAAATTTTGTTTTATTTTATAGTGCTTAAAATTTCAAAATGGAGATTAAAATAGTTATTACATGAATCAATCAAATAAATTCACTTCTTACATAAACACAGCATATAAAATGGAAGAGACCATGCGTTGGTATGGACCAAGTGATCCGGTTTCTCTAAGTGATATTAAACAAGCCGGTTGTACAGGAGTTGTAACCGCATTGCATCATGTTGCAAATGGGAATGTGTGGAGTATTGAAGAAATAAATCTGCGCAAAGAAACAATTGAAAATGCAGGATTAACATGGAGTGTTGTTGAAAGCCTGCCTGTTCATGAATCTATAAAAACACAACACAAAGGATTTGAAGTTTATATTGAAAATTATAAACAATCTATTCGAAATCTTTCTGCTTGTGGTATAAAAAATATTACTTACAACTTTATGCCAATATTGGATTGGACAAGAACTGATTTAAGTTATGAAGTAGAAGATGGATCGAAAGCTTTGCGTTTTGAAATGGCTGCCTTCGTTGCATTTGAGTTGTTTATATTAAAAAGAAAAGATGCTGAAAAGGATTATGATGCAAAAACAATAGCCAGAGCAAAAGATAGATTTGAAAAGATGAATGATGATGAAAAATTATTATTACAACGTAATATAATAGCCGGTCTTCCCGGAAGTGAAGAGAGTTTTACAATTGAACAATTTCAAAATGCGTTAGATAATTACAAAGGAATTGATAGAAATAAATTACAATCACATCTCATCTATTTTTTGCAACAAATTATTCCGGTTGCAGAAAAATGCAGAGTGGTGATGTCTATTCATCCTGATGATCCACCATATTCAGTATTAGGGTTGCCAAGAGTTGTTAGTAATGCAATTGATATCGATGCATTGATTAAAGCTGTTCCATCAATAAATAACGGACTGTGTTTTTGTACCGGTTCATATGGAGTTCTTGCAAACAATGATTTGCCTTTAATGATAAAACAATTTGGAGAACGCATTCATTTTATTCATTTAAGAAATACCAGAAGAAATGAGTTTGGTGATTTTTATGAAGACAATCATTTAGAGGGAGATGTTGATATGTATGCAGTGATAAAAGAATTAGTTAAGGTTATGCAAAAGAGAAAATGTTCTATACCTGTTAGACCCGATCATGGTCATCAAATGTTAGATGATTTAAAAAAGAAAACAAACCCCGGATATTCTGCCATAGGAAGATTGCGTGGATTAGCTGAAATACGTGGACTTGAATTAGGTGTGCTAAGAAGTTTGAACGAAATAAATATAGACTAATAACTGAATCATAATTTAGGCCAATGATTTAAATTAATCATGAATGTTTATATTCTTACAGCCATGTGTTTCATAAATAGGCTGACGAGAAATAATAGTAACTTTTTTCAAATCTATATCGGATGCATCAATTGATTCAAAACCCTTGTCAGACCTAATCCAAACATTATCAAAATAAATATGATGCACCGGTTGTTGTGATAATCCAACAATTGATATAGCTTGTTTAGCACCATCACATTTAATGTTACTTAAATAAAATGAAGTAAACTCCGGGACTTTATCTGCAACTGTTGTCTTAACATCTTTTGCATCTTTTCCTGCCGGTACATCTTCATAATAAGTATTAAATGATACTGCTTCATGAACAATATTCTTCATTGCAATATTTTCAACATAAATATTTTTTACTAATCCACCTCTGCCGGCATTACTCTTTACTCGAATGCCAATATCAGTTCCAATAAAATTACAATCAGTAACATAAATATTTCTCATCCCACCATCGGTATTACTTCCAATTACAAAACCACCATGTGCACGAAATACTGTACAACCTGCAATTAAAATATTTTCCAACTCAGCATTGTCGCCACCCTTGCCACCACTGCTTTTCATGCAAATGCCATCATCACCGGCATTCACTGTGCATTTATATACAACAACATTTTTACATGCGCTGATATCAATACCATCGCCATTTTGTGCCCACCAATCATTATAAACATTCACTGCATTCATCGTTAAGTTGGTGCAATGATTTGGATAGAAAACAAATTTTGGAGAGTTCTTCAATGTAATTCCTTCAATCAAAACATTATCACAATGCACTAAGTATAACATATATGGACGCAAATAATCTCTTGCAGGCAAAAAATCTTCGGCAGTTAGTTTAGTAGATTTATCTTTTAATTTCTTTAAATAATCTTCACCGCTGATTGCTTCAAAACTTGGCCACCAAACTTTTCCATCTTTACTTAATACACCGGTTTTATTTATTTCACTCCATTGTCCGGGTGTTGTTTTTTCTTTTTTAACAGGTCGCCAACTATCACCGGCACCATCAATTATTCCATCACCTGTTATAGCAATATTGGTAAGATCAAATCCATATATTGGAGATGCAGTTGTGTTTTTGATGATTGGATATTGAGTATGATCTTTTGTGAATTGAACGATAGCTCCATGTTCCAAATGTAAATCAACATTACTTTTTAATTCAATTGGCCCAGTTAGCCAAATGCCTGCAGGAACAATTACTTTACCGCCACCTGCTTTTGTGCAAGCATCTATTGCCTTAGCAAATGCTTGTGTGTTAAGAGTTTGAGCATCATTCGCTGCGCCAAAATCTTTAATAGAAAAATTTTTATCTGCAAATACCGGCACAACAACATTCGGCATTTTAAATGGTGCATGCTGAATATAATACTCAATATTTTTTTCTTGGGAATAAGATGTTGCAGAAGATAAAACTAAATAGGAAAGGAGTAACCCAATAAATGTTGATTTCATATTTTTCATTTTACAATACAATCAATATATAAAAGTAAAAAGCTTCATAGCGTTTATATCAATTATTTACGGAATCGTTCCCGATTGTTTATCAACTATGCTGCAACTATATGATGATTGGTATTATGAAAAAATTAGAGTAGATAATGAACTTAACTCTTTGTAAGTTCATCTTAACCTAATTTAACTGCTTGTCTTGCAAACATTTTCCATTTATTTTTTTCTTTGATCCATGTCATTAGTATATTAAGATGCAGATGAGTAAGTTTATTATTTTTATTAGTTTCATCACCTTTTAGAACATATCTGCTTACGGCAGTTTTTCCATTGAACAGAACATCAATACTATCAATTGAAATATTAGTGTACGTAGATTGATTATGGCTAATATCTTCAATTGCTTCTTTTCTATTTTCGAGTTTACCGCCAGAATGCCCGTATGTAATTTCTTTTGCAAAAATTCTTTCTAATGCCGAACTATCTTTTTTAATAAAAATAAATTGATGTAATTCTTCCACAATTTTGATTAGATCATTTTGTTCTTTGTTTTGCGCTTGAATAGATATTGTTAAATAAATTAGTATGAAACTTAAAAATACTTTTTTCATTGTATTATTTTTTTGATTAAATACAATACAAAATAATGCGAATTCTTTTGTATTGGCAATTATCAAATGTCAATCATAAAGTCAATATTCATGTTATTTAAAAGAAATGATTTGTTTCTCCATCGTTATCGGGAACGATTGCGTAAAAAAATGTAGCCTTACGCAATTACAATAGAAAATTACTGTTTAGAATTGAAGTGTGAAACTGTTGAAGGAGGCTGCATAAAACCTATCTCCACCGTTCACCAAAAGACTAAATGAATTGCTATATGAAAAGACTACTTTCAGTTTCTGTACTGATGTTTTTAAGTACAGTATTTGCTTTCTCACAAACTTCTCCTAAACAAGTAAAAGGTAAAGTAACCAATGAATCGGGTGTTGGATTACCAGGTGCTTCTATATTATTATTGGGTACACAAAAAGGTACTCAATCTAATAATGATGGAAATTTTAACATTAATATTCCTGATGATAATAAGAAACATAGTATTATTGTTTCTTATGTGGGATTTGCTTCTCAAACTCTTTCTGTTGATGGAACAACTAATACTATAACAATTAAATTGAAACAGGAAGCTAAAGAAAATGAAGATGTAGTAGTAATAGGTTATCAAACTAAAAGAAGGGTTGATGTTTTGGCTCCAGTATCGTCCATTACTGCAAAAGATTTAAAAGATGTTCCATTAAATTCTGCAGAGCAGGCATTATCTGGAAGATTAGCCGGTGTTCAAGTAACTACTTCAGAGGGTTC